>JANMUC010000288.1:0-5287 GCA_031391225.1 Deinococcales bacterium | reverse complement strand
CAGGGACATTCCGGCTGGGCAGAGCGGCTTGATTACGATTGCCCTGCGAATTCCGCGCAGCACTGGCACGGCTTATAACTTTGTCATGACTTTTGCGGTGGTGGACGAAGCCTTGCCTCGGGTGACGCGCAGTGTCTACCCGCCAGAGACTTTAACCGATGTCGAGAATCGTTTAAGTGCCTTTGGTGCAACCTCGAGCGGCGAAATCATGCAGTTGGGCTTATCTCGAGGCAGTACGCCAAGCGGCAGTTTTACCAATCTCGGCGCGAATACTGTGGCTGTCTCGAGCAATATAGATGATTACACCGCCTTGGGTTTAGAACGTTTGAGCAGTGGTTTTAATCATACTTGTGCTTTAACAGCCGTTGGTGCAGCGTATTGCTGGGGCGATAATCAGCGTGGGCAATTGGGCAATAACAGTGTTGTTGCCAGTGCTGTGCCTGTGGCAGCTGATGGTATTTTACGATTCTCGAGCATCAGTGCTGGCAGAGCTTCGACCTGTGCCATCACCATTGCAGGCGCAGCCTACTGCTGGGGCGCGAATGGCTTTGGGCAACTGGGTAATAACAGTATTGCAACCCAAAGCCTTGTTCCTGTGGCGGTTAGCCCTCCTGCTGTCGGTGCTGGGCTGGTGTTCTCGAGCCTTGGCGTGAGCGATTCTTCTAGTGTTTGTGCTTTAACCACCACGGGCGCAGCCTATTGTTGGGGCAGCAATAATTTTCGGCAACTTGGGAATGGCACGTTTTCAAGGTCGATTCCAACTGCGGTAACAGGCGGATTGACCTTCTCGAGCCTGAGTGTTGGTGGTGGTCACAGTTGTGCATTAACGTTGACAGGTGCGGCATACTGTTGGGGGTTTGGTGCGAATGGTGAACTCGGCAATAACAGCCAACTAGACAGCAATCTGCCAGTGGCGGTGCAAGGTGGTTTGACCTTCTCGAGCCTTGGTCTTGGCTCATTTCACAGTTGTGGTTTGACCTTGGCTGGGGCAGCGCACTGTTGGGGTTACAACGGATTTGGTGCATTGGGCGACGACAGCACCACGTCGCGCTCAAGTCCAGTGGCGGTACAGGGTGGTTTGACCTTTTCCAGTCTGGATGGCGGCAAATTTCACACTTGTGCTTTAACCCCAGACAGTACAGCCTACTGTTGGGGTTATAACCTCGATGGGCAACTTGGGATTCAAATTACCCAAGCTGTACCAACGCCTACATTGGTGGCTGGCAACCTCAGATTCTCGAGCCTGTCGGCGGGTATAACGCACAGTTGCGCCATGACCAATGGCGGTAAGACCTTTTGCTGGGGCGATAACAGCGCCTCCCAACTGGGAATTAACATTGTTGGCAATGCGGCGATCAATCCAAAAGTCCCCAATGCCGTATCCAGCCAAGTTTTCTCGAGTGTTGAAGTGGGCGATGACCACACTTGCGGCTTAACTTCGAGTGGCGCGGCATATTGTTGGGGCAGTAACTTTTCTGGCAAATTGGGCGACGGCTCAACCTCCAATAGTGATATTCCTGTGGCGGTCAGTGGTGGGTTACTCTTTTCAAAACTTTCGGCAGGAGAGGCGCATACATGTGGTTTGACAATCACAACTGGGTTTATTTATTGCTGGGGTTACAATTTTTTTGGGCAACTCGGCGATAGCACAAACACCGACCGCAAAACACCTGTCAAGATTAACAGCGGTTTTACGTTTACCAATCTCGGTGCAGGAGGCTTTCATTCTTGCGGTATTGCAGCAACTGGTGTTGTTGTTTGCTGGGGAGATAATCGTGATGGGCAAATTGGTCGCTCGAATAACATAACCTCTTATCGCTCACCGACCCAGATTCTTAGTAACTCGAGTTTCTCGAGTCTTGCAGTAGGTGAATTTCATACTTGTGGGGTAACTGGCACACAAAGTTATTGTTGGGGCAGAAATACCTTTGGACAACTGGGCGATGGTACACAAGTCGGTACATCCACTCCTACTCTGGTTAGTACCAGCCTTGTTTTTACCAGTATCAGCACAGGCTATAATCATACGTGCGCCAAAGCAACCAACAACTTTTTGTACTGTTGGGGGTATAACATCAATGGGCAAATTGGCGATGGCACATCAAACAACGACAGACTGCTGCCGACTCAAGTTTCTAATAGCTCGTTTGGCTCGAGTCCCAGTGGTGGAAAAACCCACACTTGTGCTTTGGGCATCACGATAACCTTATGTTGGGGTAGTAACCAAAGCGGGCAACTGGGCAATAACAGCCTAACAGAGGCATCTTTGCCGACACTGGTTGTTGGTAATTTGTTCTTCTCGAGTGTTTCGGCGGGTGGAGAACACACGTGTGCCATCACAATTGGCGGCATTGTGTACTGCTGGGGTAGTAATTCTAGTGGACAAATCGGCAGGAGTTTTTTGCCCTACCCCAATCCGACTCGAGATGAAACCGCCAGTTTCAAACTGTAAAAAAGTTTGCCCAGTAAAGCTCGAGGCATGAAAAGTCCTCGAGCTTTTTTATGGTTTGTGATTCGCCTGTACTTTTCAGCAAAATTTGACCTCAGAAAAACACTGTCTCGCGCGGCAAATTTGCGCTGTCAAAACCCACGTAACGGCGCGTAACGGCAGGTCGCTATTCTAATCAAAGTTCTAAAAAAAGGAGCGTATGAACAAGAAATTTATCGTCTTTTTGGTGCTTTTATCCCTGGCGCTGAGTGCCTGCGTTGAACCACCCAAAGTGGATGCAACTTGGAACTCGAGCCAGTGGAACAACGCAACTTGGAAGTAACCCAGGAGGGTATGTATGTTAAACGCCAGAGATTTAAAATTTTTTGCCATCGGAGCCGTCATCGTCGCATCTGGACTGTCCGTGCTGGCAGCCGTCAATATTCCCAACACCTTTGCCCCAAACACGCCAATCAAAGCCGAAGAGGTCAACGTGAATTTCTCGAGCCTCAAAGCATCTGTTGATGCCCTGCAAGCCAGTGCAGGCACGATTTACGACGGCGCAATTACCTCGAGCAAACTCGCCAATGATTCGATCACCGCACAAAAATTGAGCACCACTACCCCCGCAGCCAGTGGCAAATTCCTGTCATTTAACGGCTCGAGCCTGAATTGGGTGGATGGTACGGCTGGCGCTCAAGGTGCGAAAGGTGACACGGGTGCGGCGGGCGTAAAGGGCGATACTGGAGCGCAGGGGCTGAAAGGTGACACGGGTGCTGTGGGACCGACAGGCGCTACGGGTGCAAATGGAGCAACGGGTGCGACTGGTCCGCAAGGACCAGAAGGTGTCAGCGCCCGCAAAGTCGTTTCCGGGTTTGTGACCGGCGGGTTTATCTATGGCAGTGGATTCACCGTCACCCGCAATCCAGCGACAACGGAATACACGGTCACCTGGGCAGCGGGCACGTTCAATGGCTTTGCGGTTCCCCTTGTCCAAACGTATGGAGGTACAGGACAGATGACTTCATGGAGTCCGTACCTTGACGGCTCAGGTTATTTTACGATGACTGGAATCCAGCGGGGGCAAATTTGGTTTACGATCACTTCTCTCCAATAACTGCGTCTTCCGCCGTGACTCGAGCCACGGTGCGTCTCGATTGCAACCCCAATTTCGGAGTTTTAAAAAGTTTTAGACAGACCTCGAGCGACATCGTGGATCGCGGGTCGCACTGATTTGAAGGAGGATGTACCCATGAAAAAATTTGTTTCAGTGATCGTTCTGGTTGGTTTGGGTTTGGCAGCAGCCCAAACTGGTTTCACACTGCCCACAATCCCCAGCGAAATCGCAGCCCCCGAAGGTCAGAAAGTCACGCTGACCACACTCGGACGCGGCACGCAAAATTACGCCTGCCAAGCCAATGCCGCCAAAACAGGTTTTGAATGGGCGTTCAAAGCCCCCGAAGCCAATTTGTTTGACTTTGACAACACCAAAATTGCCTCGCATTACGGCGGTCCAACCTGGGAAGCCCCCGACGGCTCGAAAGTCGTGGGCGAAGTCAAAGCTCGAGTTGCCAGCCCCAACACGATTCCGTGGTTGTTGTTAAGCGCCAAAAGCACTGCTGGCACGGGTTTGTTTGGCAAGACCATGTTCATTCAGCGCCTTTCCACCACTGGCGGGTCAGCGCCAAGCACGGGCTGCGATGCCAGCACGGTCGGCAGCGAGGCGAGAATGACTTACGCGGCGTTGTACGTGTTTTTTGAGAGCAAATAAACAACCCAAGCTTAAATATTTGCTTAATAGCCTGCGCATGTGCTCAGACTGCCACTCGAGCCGCAACAACATTACCCTCTATCCAGAGGTCTTTGTTTGCTAAAGCAAAAGCTACAGATTCTAATAAGGTTAGGTTTTTGCCTTGTAGTTCAAGGTTTTCGAGTGTCGCCACTTCAAACTGACTTTCTTGACAAATTTGCTTCTTTACCTCGATCCAATTGGCTCGAGGGGTACTGCCCGTTTGCTCGAGTAAATTGATGGTAGCAGTATTCAGCGTAATTGAATGGCTAAATTGCTTGTAAAAAGCGGCAATTTCTGCGAAGTCTTGGAGAATGCAAATAACGCTAGTTCGGCGTTCCAATTGCAAGAAAATTTCGAGTGCTTGAGTCAGATATTGGATGGCAAGCTCAAATTGTTTTTGCTCAATCGCACTCGCGCCAAAGAAGTGTAATGCCGAGGCAATGCCGTGCTGGTTGCCTATTTCCCGTCCTAAGCGCAGTGATTCCTCAAGCAAAGTTTTTTCGAGATCGTAATCACCTTGTGTGCCAGCAATACTTCCAAGGTTACAAAGTGTGTACCCCATTGCTTGTTTATCGCCGATGATGCGTTTGAAATGCAGTGATTGCTGATAGTAAGTTTTCGCAGTTTCAAGATCACCTTGGGTTTGATAAACCGTTCCTAAGTTATTCAGGCAATTGCTGAGTCGATTTTGATCGCCGACAGCCTCGAGCATTTTGGTGGCACGGTGCAAATGGGTTTTTGCCAGCTCTAAATTTCTACATTCACGCTCGAGAACGCCCCAGAGCATTTCTGCTCGTGCCAATGCAGATTGATCCTCGAGTGTACAAGCCAATTCTTGGTAGGCATTCAGCTTGTCTCGAGCCAACTTGTACTCTCCGAGTTCTGTGGAGAGGCTGGCTCGAGTCCAGATTAAATTCTGTCGAACTTTATCAGGACTTGTGTGCAAATCCAGGAATCGTTGCGCCCAACTTGATCCTTCTCGACGATTTCCGCTTGAGTACCAGTAGTGTACGAGATGACCAACAATGCCCGCACCAAGTCTTATGTTGTGAGTTGTCCCCCATTGC
>JANMUC010000287.1:0-4735 GCA_031391225.1 Deinococcales bacterium | reverse complement strand
GATGGGCAAACATGGTTTCGCGGAGGGTACTGGCGGTCAGGTTCCCCATCATTGCCATTTGAAAAACGCTGATGATCTCCCCGCCTTCAATACCGAGGACTGCCGCGCCAAGAATTAAATCGGTTTTGGCATCGACGACGGCTTTCATCAGACCTTTCGTTTCGTCGGTTTCGATCGCTCGAGCCACGCTTGACATGGGTAATTTGTAAATCCGTACCTGGAAACCTAAGGCTCTAGCCTCAGTCTCAGTCAATCCAACGCGTCCCAATTGAGGATCGGTAAACACCGTGTACAGTGCCAAGCGTCCGTTAGTACTGCGGCTTGAGCCGTGAAGCAAATGATCGCGTACAATGCGGAAATCGTCGTATGACACATGGGTAAATGCGGCACCACCTTTGATGTCACCCAGCGCATAAACGCCTGGCACATTGGTTTCGAGTTGCGAATTGACCGTGATAAATCCTCGAACATCGGTCTGAATCCCTGCTCCCGCCAAATTGAGCGAATCCGTATTCGGCGTGCGACCACTGGCAACCAGCAAGTGCGAACCAGTTAAAGTTTCAGTCTTATTTTTGTGTTGCAGCTCGAGCTTGATTTGATTCCCAATTCTATCAACTCGCTTGACATCGCAACCCAACAGAATCGAAACGCCGCTGTCGGTCATGATCTCAAACATCGATTTGGAGATATCTTCGTCTTCGTGCTCGAGAAACCGTAGGCTTCGTTCCAAGATCGTGACAAGGCTGCCGAAACGGGCGAACATTTGCCCAAACTCGAGCGCAATATAGCCGCCGCCGAGGATCACAAGATGCTCTGGGATTGTTTCTGATTCCATAATAGAGGTTGAATCCAAAGGTTGGCTGGCGTTCAGTCCTGGAATTTCGGGTTTTGAGGGTCGTGCTCCTGCGTTAATGAAAATATGTTCGGCTTCAAAATGTTGCGAACCAATGCCAGTCTGAACTTCGAGCGCTTTAGGGGCGACAAACTTTGCATCACCGAAAATTAAGTTTAAATTCGGAGTTTTCTCGAGGCGCTGCTGGCTGCCATCTCTAAATGAATCAACCACTTTGCGTTTTCGGGCGCGAACCTGCTCGAGATTGACTGTGATCGCTCCAGTTTTTACTCCGTAATCGGCGGCTCGAGCGCTCAGATACGCCACTCGGGCGCTGGCAATCATGGTTTTGGTGGGGGTGCATCCCTCGTTGATGCAGGTGCCGCCAACATGATCGCGTTCGATCAGGGCGACCGACCAACCGGCTTTTGCCAATGCCTGTGCCAACGGCACGCCCGCTTGTCCAGCACCGACAATGATGGCATCAAATTTGGAGGGTGAATTCATAGTCTATGGCTCCAATAGCAAGGCAATCGGATTAAAGTGAACCTCGAGTGCTTCAACATAGCTCGAGGTTCAGAAGTTCTCAGGCTTGAGCCAGATTCAAGCATGGGTGTACATTTTGGCGCTTAGTCCAGGCACACTTTCATTGGCTGGAGTACTAAAATTGTAATCGAACAGCATTTCGTGCCAGTGTCCGTCAGCGAGAGGCAATTCTAGGCTTCTGTCCTCTTCGCGCAGATTAACAACCACGATGACTTCTGCCTCGCCGTAACCGCGTCGGTACGCCAACCAACCTTCATCGGCAAGTAAAATCTCGAGGTCTTCGCCCTTTAACGCTGGCGACTCGTGTCGCGCCCTGATCAGATACGCGTAATGGGTTTTCAAGTGCAATCCAAACTCTGCGTCCAACAATTCCCATTGCAAGGGTCGCACCTCGAGATCGAGTGGACGGCAACCGCCGAACTCTTGCCCCTGATAGAGCATGGGGTTCCCAACGGCGGTTAAAAGCAGCACTGCCGCCAGTTTCGCGCTGCAAAACGCAGCATTGCCAGTCATACCGTCTTTTGCCAGTCGCTCGAGAAAGGTGGTTTCGTCGTGGGATTCAATATAGTTGACCATTCGTGATGGACTCGAATAGCCGTGGTTGCGCGGCTGAATCGAGCTTGAGAGCGGCTCGAGGTTGGCACCGCGACTGATCATGGCTTCTACCACCGCCTCACGAAATTGACGATGCCAAGCCCCGTCTGCCGGACCGTCGGGGCTGGCAATGGCAGGGTTTTCGGGGAGTTGTTCGGCGGTGACGTAAAACGGTTTACCGCCACTGTTAGACTTTCCAATGTCCCGAATGGATTGCACGAGTTCAAAGTTGTCAATTACGGCGGTGGCATCCAAACGATAGCCGTCAATGTGGTATTCCCTAACCCAATACTGAGCCACCTCGAGCGCGTAACGCATGGCGGGTCGCACTGGAGAACCATCAACGATCGTGTTTTCGTCGGTGCGTTCGTAATCAAATTTTGGACCAAAAGATTGCTCATCCGGACGCGAATCCCGAAACCAGTAGTAATAATCGATCTGGCTGAGCGGTGAATTGCTCTCTTGATGGTTCAGGACCAAATCCAAAATCACGCGGATGCCTTGGGCATGGCATTCATCGATTAGGGCTTTTAGGTCTTGAGGTGTGCCGTAGGTTTGTTCGGGAGCGAAGGGATGCCGCACGTTGTAACCCCAACTCTTGTCCATCGGAAAGTTCATGACCGGCATCAATTCGAGGGCGGTGATCCCGAGTTCCTTGAGGTAGCCAATTTTTTCAGTCACCCCTTTGAAGCTGCCGACCTGGTCATTCTGAAAAGCAAATTCTCCGACGTGACATTCGTAAATCACCAGGTCGTCATCGCTTGGCAGTGGCACGTCGTCGTGCTGCCAGACAAATTCAGTGGTGACATCCTGACCATTTTCGACCACGATCACCGCCTGATCGAGTTCTGCCTCCTCTATCAAGCGGGCGTAGGGATCGGCAACACGCACCTCTCGTCCCTGGTTGAACGGCGACAGGGAGGGCAGTTTGAAATAATAGCCGTGCCGACCGTCTGGAACCTCAACCTCAGCGCTCCACTCAAGGTTCTCTTTTTGCAATTCGATCGCCTCGGGTAACCAAGACGCACAAAGTTTGACCCATTTCACATGGGGTGCAAAAAGCGTGAAGCGCTTCTTAAAGCTTGACACCAACGGCTCGATTTGGGGTTCTGACATGACCATGCTTGCCTCCAGCTTTCGAAATTGAATTTTAGGAACACTCGAGTTTTCAAGAAATATACGAATTCTGCCCCGTTTGAGGCAGAATTCAGAGCATCTTGCGATGTAAAGTATCGTTTCTCTTAAGCGTGATTGGCTCTTTGGGTTGCTTGACTCGAGTCAAATTTTAGCGCTTGCCATCCTCGAGTTTTGCATCGCCTTTTACGTCATCTACGGCGCTCTTAACGTGTTCGACACCGGCTTTGACACTTTCAGAAGCCTTGGTAAGCAAATCATCGCTTGCCTTGGCTTTCACTTCGTGAGCTTGAGCCGAGGCATCGTGCACGGCGGAGTTCACTTTGTCTCGAGTGCCATCGGCGGTTTGGCGGGCGTCATGAAGGTCTTCTTTGATTTGATCGACTTTTTCTTTGGCTGCCTCGCCTAAATTCTCCAGACCCTCTTTGACCGATTCGGCTGCGTTCTTGATGGTGGATTGGATACTCATGGTTATCTCCTTTTGCCTGCTTGACGCCATTATCGCTGGCGTTTTTTGTGCTTCAAAACAAAAGATAATCTCCAAAACTGACGCGAAGCTGAGGAAAAATTGAAAAGATTCAAGAATTTCGTGGCAGACGATCGAAAACCATGGCAAGCAATGCAACAACCACCAAACTAAACCACAAGGTCCACGGTGTAAAAAGCGCGGCGACAATCGCACTCACAAACACAGAGATTCGCTGCCAGTAAAAGTGCTCGAGTTTCAATTCGCTGCCGTTATCTGCTTTGGCATTGGGCATTCGCCTGGTCAATCCGAGCGCCCCCAAGACCGCCAAGATAACCGCTGCAATAACCGATTCTCTAGATAACGAGACAAGTTGCGAGGGCAGCAAAACATTGACTCCCAACAGCGTTTGAACCATCAGCCACGCCACGCTGAATGCCGCAAGTCCCCAAATCCACTGTTGGGCAATCCTGCCAGACCGACTGGCGGCAATTGTTTGCGCCTGTCGTCCGAACAGCGCCCCAACACTCGAGAGCCCCAACATTCTTAAGGGCAAACCGCTGAGGGCATCCGCCAGCACTGGGGCAAGGGCAACCAGCAGTTGATCGAACCAGCTCAGTGGGCGTCCGGTGGTTCCCAAGGCGGCTCGAGCGGTCAATGTCAGCACCCCAGTCGCGCACAATGCCTCAAATGCTAAGGCGCGAGGTGTTGGCTGGAATGCCAGCAATAAAACCACGCAGCTCGAACCGAGGATTGCAGTCAGCGGGTGATCTGGGTCGAGTTCGCGCCCGAGCGCCCAAGTGGCAAACGCCCACAGCGCACTCGAGATCACCCCAAGCCAAGGACTGCCAAGGAAAAACGCGACACACGCGGCAACCAAGGCAATCAATAGTGCGAATCGGTTCGAGGGATACTTTAAGTCTATGCTGCGATCCAAGCTGGTCAACGGCTGTGCAAGGGTTTTAGACACCACGGTTTTCACACTCCGATTTTTACTGTGCTTTTTTTAATGTACTTTTATTTACAATGGTTCGGAATGTTTTTTCGGCTTCACAAGCGTTACGCAAATATCAGATTGTCTTGACGGGTACGAAAATTTCAATTGATTGGATTTTATCGTACAGCACGTCGCCTGAATTTTTCACATGTCACAGAAAGCCCTG
>JANMUC010000285.1:0-12993 GCA_031391225.1 Deinococcales bacterium | reverse complement strand
CACTGACCAAAACCCACGCCGTGAAATGGGAATGGACAAAAGGACACGTTGGTCACGCCCTGAATGAACGCGCCGATTTTCTTGCCAATCAAGCTCGAGATTTGATCATGGGCAAGAAAACCAGTAAAGTTTAGAGGCTCGAGTCGTCAGTTTTCAGTTTGTCGCTCGCGAGAATGACAAAACCAAAATCAAATTTTCGTCATCAATTCGAGAAATCATTGTCCTGTAAAGGCGCATTGCCATGCGCCCCTACTCGTATTGTCCATTTCTTTGTTATGCTTACCCAATGTTTTTTGAAGGTTACGAACTGCGCGACATCACCAACCCAAACGAACTTGAGTTGCTCGAGGAACTCCAGAAAGCCGCCTGGGGTTACGATGACCGCGAGGTGACACCAGGATCATTGATGGTCGCCAGCATCCATTCTGGCGGCATTGTGGTGGCGGCGTTCCCCGTTAGCTCAAGTACGCCCGTTGGGTTCGCCTTCGGCTTTCCTGCGGTTCGTGGCGGGCGTCTGCTGCACCATTCACACCTGCTGGCAATCGCGCCTGCGCACCGTGGCACAGGTTTGGCTCGAGAACTCAAACTTTTGCAACGTGCCCGAGCACTGGAGACGGGTTTTGATTTGATGACTTGGACGTTTGATCCGCTGATCTCGAGAAATGCGCGATTGAACCTGGGCAAACTTGGCGCGAAAGCCGTCAGTTATCACGCCGATTGGTACGCCATTCGAGGTGGCATTTACGCTGGATTGCCCGCGGATCGTTTCATGGTCGAATGGGATTTGCGCCGCGAATCGAGTGAGCATCCAGTCACCCGTGCCAAAGGCGAACTGGCACTCGAAGCTGTGAATGGCAATGTGACTCTTGGCGTCAACCCAAGCAACCTCGAGTTAAACACTGCCTCAGTCCTGATTGAAGTTCCTCGATACATTGAAGCCCTCAAACGCGATCACCTTGACGTGGCACGAGCTTGGCGTTTGGCACACCGTGAAGTGTTTGGTGCCTATTTTGATCGTGGTTACGTCGCCACCGACCTTGCCAGCGACGAAAACCGCACGTTCTACGTGCTCGAGAAATCTTAAGGAACGATTTTAAACTTCGCACCGTATTTTAACTCGAGTGACGTAGATTCAAAACTCGAGAGGAAACAACCATGAATGAAGAAAATTTTAAAGCCAAAGCTGCCAAAATCAGTAGTGACGACGCCAAAAAAGTCATTGACAGCGCCCAAATGATTTTTGGCAAAATACTGGGTTCAGACATCCTGAAAGACCTCATCAGCGACGTGACCGCGCTGGTCGAAATGATCCGCGATGTCGTGACTGGCAAGTATACCGCCGCACCTTGGGCAACCATTTCAGCCGCCGTGTTCGCGCTGCTGTACTTGCTCAGCCCGCTCGACATTATCCCCGACATTATCCCAGTCTTGGGTTTGACCGACGATGCCGCCGTGATCGCCCTGTGCTTGAGATTAACTCGTAACGACCTCGACAAATACCGTGTTTGGAAGCTCGAGCAACAAAGCGATAAAGACACGAAAACGGTGAATGCCGATTCAAAACCAAGTTAAGTAATAAATGGGAATCTCGTAGGGGCGCTGCTTGCAACCCAAGCCCGTCAGGTGCACTTTTGGGGTTAAGAAGCTGCGCCCTGGTTTGCAGCGCCCCTACGGGTATTATTTACAGCGTCTCGAGTGCCTCTGTAACCGACAGATTCAACGCTTCACCAACGCCTTTGTAGGTCAGTTTTCCATTGCGAGTGTTTAACCCTTTCAGCAATGCTGCGTCGTTTTTTAAAGCTCCTATGCCATGATCTGCCAATTTCAGGGCATAACCAATGGTTTGATTGGTCAGTGCGAACGTGCTGGTGCGCGGAACTGCGCCTGGCATGTTTGCCACGCCGTAATGCACCACGCCGTCCACAACATAGGTTGGGTCGTCATGTGTGGTCGCATGAATGGTTTCGACGCAACCGCCCTGATCAACAGCGACATCCACAATCACACTGCCTTCGGGCATGGTGGGCAGCATGTCTTTGGTCAGCAAGTGCGGTGCTCGAGCGCCAGGAATCAAAACCCCGCCGACCACCAAATCTGCCAGTTGAATCACTTCGCGAATGTTGGCTTCGTTGCTCGCCATCGTTTGAACCCGTCCACCAAAAATATCGTCGAGGTACGCCAGACGCCTGTGCGAAACGTCCATGATGATGACTCGAGCGCCCATGCCGACGGCGATTTTTGCGGCGTTCGTGCCGACCACACCGCCGCCGATTATCACAACACGCCCTGGAATCACGCCAGGAACACCGCCGAGCAGCACGCCGCGTCCACCGTTTGGTTTGAGCAGGCAAGCGGCTCCGACTTGCGGCGCGAGTCGTCCTGCAACCTCTGACATTGGTGTTAACAATGGAAGTGAACCATCCTCGAGTTGCACGGTTTCATAAGCCACAGCGGTTGTGCCGCTCGAGATCAGGGCTTCGGTCAAGTCTTGATCGGCAGCAAGGTGTAAGTAAGTAAACAAAAGCAAATCTGGGCGCAAGAATTTGTACTCTTCATGAATCGGTTCTTTAACCTTCACAACCATTTCGGCATGCCAAGCTTCGGTGGCGCTCAAGACAATTTCCGCCCCAGCTTTTTGGTACTCGAGGTCGGTAACGCCCGAACCAATACCCGCGCCTGTTTCGACCAGCACGGTATGTCCGCGTTTGAGCAGCGCCGCAACGCCACCAGGGGTCATGGAAACACGGTTTTCTTTGACTTTGATTTCTTTGGGAATGCCAACAATCATAAAATCCCTCCTTGAAAATGAGGCTTTCATTTTAGGAATACGAACCAAACTCGAGAATGGGTTTTGACAGGCTTTTCTGATTTGTGACTTTCGGATTTTTAAGTCAAAATGGAGTTATGGTTTACAATTCGCAACTCATTCCCGACGAAGCCGACATTGCCATTTTGCGTGAACTTCAGCGCAACGCCAGAATCTCGTATTCCGAACTTGCGAGGCGCATCGGCAGAAGCACGCCGACGGTCATCGAACGCATCCGCAAACTCGAGGATGCAGGCATCATTGCTGGCTCGAGCATTCGTTTAAATCTCGAGAAACTGGGTTTTGGCGTGACTGCCTTGATTGAAGTCAAAACCGACCCGATGCGCTACGAAAAAGTCCTCGAGTTTGCCCGAAACCGCGAAGAAATCCGCGAGTGTTATTTTGTGACAGGGGAGAGCAGTTTTGTCTCGAGGGTGATCGCGCCGAGCATTGCGCATTTGCAAGAATTAATTCAAACTTTTTCGATGTACGGCAGCACCCGAACCAGTGTGGTGCTCTCAAGCCCGATCATCAAAGATTTTTTTGACCTCGAGAAAATCAAAACGTAATGATGGTTACTGCCAAGCCCGAATCACTTTCAACCTCGAGCCGTCCCCTTCGACCACCGCCACCAACTGCCCCGCAAGCGTCAAAACAACTTGTCCAACAACACTGTGCTCGAGCTTTTTGCCATCTCGAGCGTCTTTGGCTTGCTTGGCGCTGACTTCAATTTGCGGTATCTCGAGTGCGTCCAATTCGGGAATTGGGGTTGCGGTTCGTAAATCCTCGAGTTCCACAGATTGCTCGAGTTTAAACTTGCCAACCCGAGTCCGAATCAAGCCCGACAGGTGTGCAGGAACGCCCAATGCCTCGCCGACATCCCGCGCCAAACTGCGCAAGTACGTGCCGCTCGAGACTGAAGCGAAGACCAAAAGTGTCGGAAAATCGCCCAAAGGCACTGGCAAAGGATGCGGAATGCCTTCGGTCACAGCCTTGAGATTCTTGCCGTACTTGATGAACTCGAGTTTGTGAATGGTCACGTTTCGCAGCTCGAGTTTGACCTCTTTTCCAGCCCTCGCCAAATCGTAAGCGCGTTCGCCGTTCACGTGAATCGCACTGTAAATTGGCGGCATTTGCTGTTGTGCGCCAACAAATTTCTCGAGCACGGTTTTGATTTGCTCGCTCGAGAATTCTGGAATTTCGGCTGTCTCGAGAATCGGACCTTCAGCGTCCAGTGTTGGTGTGCTCGCGCCCAAACTGATGAACGCCAAATAATCTTTGGAATCTGCGGTCATAAACTGCACCAGTTTCGTGCTCGAGTCTGTGGCAATCACCAAAACCCCCGTCGCCAGTGGGTCAAGCGTTCCTGTATGTCCAACACTTTTCGTGCCAAGTTGCTTGCGGGCTATGGCAACCGCATCGAACGAAGTCTTGCCAAGTGGCTTGTTGACGATGTAAATACCCATAACGGCATCCTGTCACGCTTTTGATAGGGCTGCAACAAATCGTTTAACTCAATTCCCGACAAGCCCGGTAAATATCCTTCCAACCATCACGTTCTTTGACCACCGTTTCGAGGTACTCGAGCCAGACCACACGGTCTTGCACTGGGTCTTTGATCACTGCACCAATCAATCCTGCGGCAACGTCGGCGGCTCGCATGGTGCCGTCGCCAAAATGTGCCGCGAGCGACAACCCTTGATTCATGACCGAGATCGCTTCGGCGGTGCTCATCGTGCCGGTTGGGGTTTTCAATTTGGTTTTGCCGTCGCTGGTGACACCTTCGCGCAACTCACGGAACACGGTCACAACCCGTCGGATTTCCTCGAGCGCAGGCGGCAGTGCTGGTATCTCGAGGGCGCGACCGAGTGATGCCACTCGAGTTTGTACAATGTTCACTTCGTCTTCAATGCTGTCTGGTACTGGTAAAACCACAGTGTTGAAACGTCGTTTGAGGGCGCTCGAGAGTTCATTTACGCCCTTGTCACGGTTGTTGGCGGTGGCAATCAGGTTAAAACCTTTGACCGCCTGTGCCTCGAGTCCAAGTTCTGGAATCGGCAAAGTTTTCTCAGAAAGAATGGTAATCAGTGTGTCTTGCACGTCGGCTGGAATGCGGGTCAGTTCCTCGAGTCTGGCGATTTTACCCAATTTCATGGCTTTAACCACTGGGCTTTCGACCAGTGCGGCGCTCGAGGGTCCGTCTTTTAATAACAGCGCGTAATTCCAGCCGTAACGAATGCTTTCTTCGCTCGTGCCTGCCGTACCTTGCACCAACATGGTGCTGTCCCCAGAAATCGCCGCCGACAGGTGTTCACTGACCCAACTTTTTGCTGTGCCTGGAACGCCCAGCAGCAGCAATGCGCGGTCTGTCGCCAGAGTTGCCACGGCAATTTCCATCAGTCTTGAACTTCCAACGTATTTGGGTGAAATCTCCACGCCATTCTCGAGTTTCCCGCCCATCAAGTACGTCAAGACCGCCCACGGTGAAAGTTTCCACATTGGCGGTTTTTGCTTGCTGTCTTGTTTTGCCAGTGCCTCGAGCTCAAAGGCGAATTGATTTTCGGCGTGTTGACGTTGAACTTCGCTCATGGTTGTTCTCCTGTGAAAGCGTTTTGGAGTTTGACTCGGAATTGCAGTGTCTCGAGGGCATTTGTTAGAAATTCAAATTCGTTGTTGAGTTTGAGTTTTCCTAAAATCTCGAGTGCGGTTTGAGGGTGCATGGACCTGCTGTACGTTCTGAGATTGGCTTGAAGTCGGTAGTCATCAGAATTGTATTTTTTGATTTCGGCTTCAGGGAGTTTATCTCTGGCTTCAAAATAAGTCTTGAGTTGTTCACAGACACTTCTTGTCAATTTTGCGCTCCAAGTGTTTAAGAAAGGTCCTAAAAAATAGGCGCTGTCCTGATTTTGCAGTCTTGGATTGGCTAATTTTAAACGCAGAATCATAAAATTCTCGAGGTCTAATTGACTCATGACAAATGTGTAATCAATCAGTTGAAATTCTGCCTTACCGCTCTGCTTTAGGGCATCAGCCCAAGCTAAGTTGTAACGGTAATGGCGTAAACTCGAGCGCCATGCTTCGAGAATCAGTTTTTGGTATTCGTGCTTGTTGGTAGCCGCGACCAATTCGGCGGGTGTAGCGTTTAAGGTTTTTTCCCAATACTCGAGCGATGTGATCTCGAGCATTTGCTTGAGCCAGAACGCTTTTTCACCGATTTTTTGCCAATTTGGTGGTTTGAGTTCAATGCCGTCACGCTGCATGGCTTTGTCGCAGCTTTCAGGCAGTTTCACCTCGAGTTTGGCGGGCGTGCCTTTTTTGAGTCCCAGCATTCCCGCTTTACCTTCGGGCGTGTATTGCAGTAAAGGGGCAACTCGAGCTTTCATACGTTCCATCAACCTCGAGGCTGAAAGTTTGGTCAGCAGTTTGGCGGCATTTTGACGCACTTCTTTGCCCTTATCGTCTAGCGCATTCTCGAGAAATTCTTCGTCGCTCATCGTAAGATTCACCTCGAGCGTATTGATCAAATCGCTGCGGATTTTGACGGGTTCTTGCTTCCAGACCGCCTCGAGTTTTTGAAGCGCGAGGTGCGGTTCAGAACTGCGAAGTGCGTATAAATAATCGCGTCGCTGCGCGGGTAATCCTAATTCCCAAACGCCATCATCCAAGCTCGAGCCGGAAACCCATGCGCCATAATCAAGGTGTTTTGCCAGCCAGACTCCTCGAGCACCCAAAACGGGCAGTGCTTGTTCGCGCAAGCTCGAGTCAGCATTGGCTTTGTGAATCAGTTGATTCAACACTTCAAACGGCACTCGGAGGTTGGCGTTTTTTGCAAGCTCGAGGCATTCTGACAATTGCTCTGTTCGAGCATTGAGGCACTCGAGCAGCAAACTTTGTTGGTTGCTAGAAAGTGCTGCCAGCGTTTCAGTTTGAGCTTTTTCAAGTTGAGGCTCGAGATTGGTATCTGTCTGTCGTCCAGCTTTTTTGTACTGTGCCAACGTCGCGCTGGCACTTAACAGCGCGGTTTCTGGGTTGCTGGTGTCAATCCCGCGCAAGAATTCCAATTCGGAAAAATTTGGTTTTTGGCGTTCTGTGCCAAGCAAGGCACTTGCGACAAGATTTTGCCATGTGTTGGTTAAGCTCATGCTTCCTCCGCCGTGTGAGCTTGGGCGAAAATCCCGTCGCTGGATTGAAGCATCAGTGGCAAAAGTGTTTGACCGTCAAATTCGCCAAACACCGTGATTGGATGACCTCCAGAAATTGCCAGCAAGTTTGGAACTTGGGCATAACTTGGATGCAAGGATAAAACCAGGTCGCTCGAGTCATGCAAAACCCAGGATTCTCCCATTTTGTGCGCAATCAAACTCGAGACGGTCACCGGAATGCGTTCCAACCAAGGTTGAGCCGCAATTGCCTTGGCGTATTGCTCGAGTACGGCTTCAAAGTTTGGTAAGCCCTCAAATTTTGGGGTGACACTCTCAAAGTCACGTTCGGCTTTTTTAATGATGGCTCGCGCTGGATGATGGCTTGGAAAGTACACCAATTCTCCAACCAAAACACTGGTTGGCTCGAGAATCCGTTCAAATGGTAAGTTTCCATGCGCAAAGTCGAGCAGCATGGCGTAATGCCCAGATTTTTCGCCCTGCAACCACGCCCGTCTCGAGCGCAAACGATCTTGGATTCCTTCAACAATTCCAAGTACATGCCAACAATCTTCAATGCCGGGTTGCTCGAGCAATTCGTCTTGGCTTTGCGTAAAACCAATCGCTGTCCGAACATCGGCTTGAACGGCTTCTGGCAAAGCTTCAATCCTCGAGTACGCCTCGCACAGTAAATGAATTTTCCCCAATCGCTCGAGCAGACGTTCCGCCCAGCCTTCGCCACTGCTGGCAATGCCCGCCAGTTCGCGCACCATTCGCGCCGCACCTGGAGCTTGAGCATCGATCAATCTTGCGCCCATGCCATCCCAAAACGAGTACGGTTTATTTTGGACGCTCGAGAGTCCAGTTCGTACCAAGTCACGCAACCAAACCGATAGTTCCTTGAGTCCGGCACTGACTTTTTTGGTTCGGGCGGCAAGGCGTTTTTCTCCCGCTTTGGGGTCGGCGGTAACTTCGGCTTTTTTGGTTTCTTTGGCTTCAACCCGTTTGGTGCGTCCCTCGAGCCATTCTGTGACCCAGGCGGGCGGCGTGTCTCCAGTGAAGGCTACCGCGTCACTTTGTAGCAGCAAGAACAAGCCCAAGCCGTGTTTGCACGGAAATTTACGACTCGGGCAAGAGCACTTAAAGGCTGGCTCGAGCGGATCAATTCTGGTTTGATACGGGTTTTTGCCGCTGCCCTGGCATTCGCCCCAAATGGCGGTATCGGTTTTGCCCAACGTAACCCAATTCTTTTTGGCAGCCAACCCACGCCCTGCGCTGGCAGAACTCGAGTCTGGAGCGAGAGCCAAGATGCGTTCGGGAGTCCAAGAAGGGGTCATGATGGTTGCGCCGATATTTTAACTTTTTTGCCGTGAACAAGATAAGAGGCTCGAGCGGGGGAAATTCAAGGCAAAAGTGATCTCTTGTGACTCGAATACTTTACAGCACGTCGATAAATGACAAATGCGTGTAAGGTTTTTGTAAGTACCCTTGATTTAAACTGACTTCAGCTACCAATCTAGGGGGAACCAAAGATGCTTAAAAAATTATTGATCGGACTGTTTTTACTGGGAATGCTGTGTGGCGCAGGTTCAATCAGTGCGGGACCTTCAGGCAGTCGTATTTCATCTGATCCTGTGGCTACTGAAAGTTGGACGACACCGTCTGCCAAAATGCCTTGTGGCGGCGGCTGCTAAAGGATTCTAGTTTTTTTGATCAGGCTTTGGTCACGTTGACAAAAGCCTGATTTTTTTATGCCCAAGATACGCGTACCTTTAATTTGTTAGACGAAAGCCAGAACGGTTTTCAAGTTTGCCCAATAAACAATCTTCACACGTCAGGATCTTGGATGCTTTAGAATGAATTGATATTGAAACAAAGACACGCTCGAGCTTACAGATTATGCCAAAAACAATAGACTTAAAACAACGCTATACCAAACTGATTGAACTCTTGCCAGAAATGAATCAATCAGATCCATTGACTGCACTGAAAGATATTCTCGAAGCTCGAGAGTGGGCAGTTCAGCAAAACGACATAGAATCAATTGCCAGATTTTATCAATTTGAAGGCAATTCTCTCCATGCTCTTTCAAGACCTGTCGAGGCGCTCAAAGCAACGTATCAAGCGCTAGACTTGTTTGAGAAACTCGAGATTTATCCACACATCATTGCTTGTCAAATTGAACTTGGTTTCACTTATATCAGTTTGGGTGATTTTCCTGATGGTATTGAATGGCTTGAAGTGGCTTTGACCAATTCTAAAGTTCATAATAGACCGCTCGGTATTTTTACCAGCCTCAGTAACATTCGTGATGCTGAAATGAAGTTGGGAAATTTTGAACAAGCATTAAAATATGGGGAAGAAAGCCTTTTGCTAGCAAAAGACTTAAACAGCGATTACCGAATTGCCAATGAGCAGGCAGAACTTGGAATAACCCATATTAAACTTGGTCAAAAAAACTTTGATTCTGTGCCAAAAGAGTCAATAGAACGTTTTAATAAAGGTCTTGAACTGTTGCGTCAAGCGCGAGAAACATCCAAACAAAGCCCCACCTACGGATTTGAAGTCAATGTTTTGAACGCTCAAACTGTTGCTCTGGCAGAATTGGGTCAAATTGAAGCTGCCTTTGAAATCAGCGATTTGGCGCTCGAGGCTGCCAGCCACAATGATGATCCATCCACGACTGCCGATAGTGAAAAAACCAGGGGTTGGTTGTATTTTAAAACAGGTCAAACTGCAAAATCACTAGCCCATTACGAAAAAGCGCTCGAGATTTACAATGCCATTGGTAAAAAAGACGAAACTGCCAACACGCACCGCGAACTGGCAAAAGTTTGTAAGGAAAGCCATCAATTTGCGGAAGCGCTCGAGCACCTCGAGAAATTTTATGATTTGGACGCGCAACTGCGGTCTGACGCCGCCGAACGTCGCGCTCAGGCGCTGGCAGCCAAACTTGACCTCGAGAAAGCCCGTCACGATGCTGAAATGCACCGCGTGCGCAGTGAGGAACTGGCTGCATTAAACTCGCAATTGCAAAATCAGGCTGTGCTGCTCGAGAAACTTGCCAGGGAAGACGAGTTGACGGGTTTGGCGAACCGTCGCAAGCTCGAGGAATTTGCGATTCAGGCTTTTGCGGAGTCTAGGGTTAACAATTCGACGTTGTGCATGGCAATTGCCGATTTAGATTTTTTTAAGGGCGTCAATGATCGTTTTGGTCATGCCACGGGTGATCAGGTCATGCGGGTTTTGGGTGCGATTTTGCGTGAGCATTGCCCAGTGGGTGCTTTGGCAGCGCGGTTTGGTGGCGAAGAGTTTGTGTTGATCTTGCCGTACACCAAAGCGGAGGATGCGTTTGTGCTCTGCGAAAATATTCGACTGGGTTTACAAAATTACAATTGGAAACAGCTTCATCCGAACTTGGCGGTGACGATCAGTTTGGGACTGAGCGACTCTCATGAGGCATCTACCCACGAACGTTTGCTCTCCTTGGCTGATTTACGGCTTTACGAAGCCAAAAACGCGGGTCGAAATTGTACGCGACCGCAACAATTGCAAACTCCAAGCTCGCAAACTTCAAGCGAAGCCTAAAATACTGCTCACTCGAGTTCTGGTTTTGCGGCTGGCTTTAAGCGTGTTAGTTTTTGAGCATGAATTTAACGCCAGATGAACTTGGTTTTTCAATGCCCGCCGAATGGTCGCCTCATGAGGGCGTGTGGATGGCTTTTCCTGCCGATAACCTCGAATGGCTTGGGCATCTCGAGGACGTTAGAAGCGAATTTGCGGCATTCATCAAGACACTCTCTCGTTTTGAGTTGGTCAATTTAATTGTGCGTGACGAAGAGACTGAAGCTGACGCTCGAGCCAGGTTGACGGGTGCGAACGTGGTGTTTCATCGTGTTAATCACAATGACGTTTGGTTGCGCGATTGCGCTCCGATTTTTGTCACCAAAGGTGCTGAGGTTGCGGCTGTAGATTGGGAATTTAACGGTTGGGGCATGAAGTTTGATGCCGACCTGGATAACAAAATTCCAGATTTCGTGTCAGGTTTTCTCGAGATGCAAGTTTTTAAAACGGGCATTGTCATGGAGGGCGGCAGCCTCGAGGTGAACGGTGCGGGTGTGGCACTGACGACACGCCAATGTCTGCACTCAATATTTCGCAATCCAAAGCTTTCAGAATCTGATCTCGAGAAAGCCTTAAACGATTACCTGGGCATCAAAAAAGTTTTGTGGCTCGAGAATGGTCTGGAAGGCGATCATACCGACGGGCATATAGACACGATTACCAGATTCGTGAGTGAAAACACGATTATCACCAGCGTTTGCGAAGACCAGTCGGATGCGAATTTTCAGACGATGCAGGACAACCTCGAGCGACTGAAAACCTTCACGAACCTTGATGGGCAACCATTCCATATTCTCGAGTTGCCACTGCCCAAAAACCGTCTCGAGCATGTTGGCGAGATTGCGGCGGCACAAGGTTTGCAGGGTGAACGCCTTCCACCAACTTATGCCAATTTTTACATTGCCAACGGCGCGGTGATCGTGCCCACCTACGGCGACCCGAACGATCAGCGTGCGCTCGAGATTCTGACGCCGCTGTTTCCAACTCGCCAAGTGATTGGTTTAAGTTCTAGCGCGATTATCAACGGTGGGGGCAGTTTTCATTGCGTGACGCAACAACAACCCCTTGGCAAACGTTAAAGTTTTAAACGGTTCAAAAGCACTGATTTTGCGCCGTAACGTTTTTGCATTTCGATTAAATCTGAGGGTTGTTCATCGCCAAATGCCAGTTTGTTGGAATGGTGCAAACTGGTAAAAATATCGACGATTTTCGCGTCAAAATGCGTGCCAGCGTTTTCGCACAAAAACTGCAATGCCTCTCGGGTGGACATTGGCTCGCGGTAAGGACGCTTGCTCGTCAGGGCTTCAAACACGTCCAAAACCGCGACCACTCGAGCTTCGACGGGTATGTTTTCGGCTTTCAGTTGATCTGGATAACCGCGACCGTCCCAGCGCTCGTGGTGGCTGCGCACGGCTTTGGCGATTGGGGCAAAATCTGGGCTGGCGTTTAGTAGTACCCGTTCGCCAATGACGGGGTGGCGCTGCATGTCAAGGCGCTCAGTTGGGGTTAAGGGTCCTGGTTTGTTGATGATTTGCTCGCTGATGCCAATTTTTCCAAGGTCATGCAGCACGCCGCTCCAGTACAGTGTCTCGAGGTTATCTTGATTGATGCCAAGCTCCCGTCCAATGACCACTGCATTGTAAGCGACGCGTTCGGAATGGTCGGCGGTTTTGTCGTCGCGTTCTTGAATCAGTGATACCAAGGCATGAAGGGTGCGCCCATAGGTGATTGATAATTCTTGAGCCACACTTTCGATCATGCGCATTCGTTGGCGCAGCAAACTCGATAGCACACCCGAGGAGCCGCCGATCAGGCAAAAGAATCCGGTGCGAACCATCCAAGACAATGTTGGTTGTGCCAGATTTTTTTCGACCTCGAGCGGCATGAATGGTCCAAGTAATAACCCTGCGATGAACGCAACCACCACACCGCCAACTGAGCCGAACAGCAAGCCACTCAACATGACGGGCAGGTACATGAATTGTAAGTAAACATATTTTGTACCACCGGTAGCGTAAACGATGGTAGCAACGCCAAACTCGAGCAACACGACAATCAGTAAAATAATGCCCGAATCGCGGCGCTGCGAAAACAAAGCATCTGTTAACCATAATGCCACCTTGGAAGTTTCCAGGGCGCTTGATTTGTCACTCGAGATCGTGGCGTTGGTCATGAAAGAAATACATTTCCTCTAGCGTGCTTGGGATGGTTGCAGTAAATCATGACACAGTTACTGCTTTTTATGCCTTTAGAATCAAGCTCTATATTATTCCAGAGCCAAAATACAATGGTTCGGAATGTTTTTTCGGCTTCACAAGCGTTACGCAAATATCAGATTGTCTTGACGGGTACGAAAATTTCAATTGATTGGATTTTATCGTACAGCACGTCGCCTGAATTTTTCACATGTCACAGAAAGCCCTG
>JANMUC010000258.1:0-2968 GCA_031391225.1 Deinococcales bacterium | reverse complement strand
TTGCTGCAAATGGCGACATTACCTTGGGTATCAAAGCGAATGTCAGCAATGTTTTAGATGCCAACAACACCAGTGCAACCCGCATTGACTTTACTGACCGTCAATCAGAATCAACAGTTCGCCTTAAAGACGGACAGACCCTTTTGATGGGAAGCTTGTTGTCCACATCTAAAGATTCTACAGATCAAGGAATTCCTCTTCTCAGTTCAATCCCATTGATTGGTGATTTGTTCAAAAAGACCTCGAGCAGTTCAGATCAAACTCAGTTGCTCATTGTCGTCACTGCCAACGTCATCAAATAACCCAAGTCTATGTGAAGCTCGAGACTTCAAATCTCGAGCTTCTTTTAAATCAAAAAGCGAAAAAACGCAAGCAATTTTGCTTGCGTTTTTCTTGTTTGGTAGGCTCGAGCAGATTTGAACTGCTGACCCCCACAGTGTCAATGTGGTGCTCTACCCCTGAGCTACGAACCTATACCTTTTAAATCAAAACCAGTCACGCTTTGGAGGCGTCGGGCGGATTCGAACCGCCGAGTGAGGGTTTTGCAGACCCTTGCCTTACCACTTGGCTACGACGCCCTGAACAACACCCAAGTGAGGTTTTCTCGGGTCACTGAAAGCGTGCAAACGTTTCAGCGAAACGGAGTGTATCACGCACCTGTGAAGGTGTCAAACCCGCAATTGGGGGGCTGTTTTCGGTTTAGGATGGCGTAATGAATGATGATTTACTGACTGAACATCTTGAAGAATTAAATGGTGTGGAACTGTTTTTTGCCGATTCTGGGACTGAAAATGCGCCAGTGATCGTGTTTTTGCATGGTGGACCAGGTTACAACTCGTACAGTTTTCAGGATACTGCAGGTGAATACTTGGATCAATACCGTGTGATTTACCTAGACCAACGTGGTTGTGGTCGCTCGAGTGAACCCGTACCCGAAGCCATGAATTACACGATCGATGCTTTGGTGAACGACCTAGAGGCGGTGCGTGATTTTCTCGAGATTGACTCTTGGACGCCGCTCGGGCATGGTTTTGGAGCGTTGTTGGCGCTCGAGTATGCGCGGCGTTTTGCAGAGCATACCGACAAAGTTATTACCGTGAATCCCTGGATTCATTACCCAGAGTTATCACAGGTCTTGCTCGAGTCTGCGGCACGCTTGAGCGAGCATAGCTTGACTGAAATTCCTGAAAAACCTGAAGACCGTATCGAAAAGGCTTTTTCGATGCTAAACGCCAGCGATTTGATCTCGAAATTGCATTTTCCCAACCCGCAATCCCGCCTTCGGCTCGAGTTCTCTGATGCCGAATCGACACTGCTGGCGGGCGGCACGATGCAGGAGATGCTGGTGTTTAATGGCTTGTGGGATTTTGAGTACCCTAATTACCTGGCAGATATTTCAAAACCGATTCTGGTCATCGCAGGCGTGCAAGATGTCACCTCCTATCCTTCTCAGACAGACTGGCTGGTTGATCTGGCGGGTGCAGACTTGATTGAACTCGAGACAGGTCATTACCCTTGGCTCGAGCAACCCGACGAATTTGCGAACGCGATCTCAAATTTTATGCCAATTGATTCCAACAGGCGAAATCTCGAGGTATGATACCCACGATGGCTTGGCTTGCGCTGGTAATGTTGGCTTTAACGTTGATTTCGAGCGTGGTCTTTGTGTTGGCGTTTCTGGCTGTTTTAAAGTTTTTAGCCCAACCCGAACCCAGCGACCCAGCGAAATGGCCTCGGGTTTCAATACTTAAACCAGTCAAAGGGCTTGACCCTGCCGCTCGAGCCGGTTTTGTGTCGTTTATTGAACAAGATTATCCCGATTTTGAAGTCATTTTCGCGGTTGAAGGGCAGAACGATCCGGTTTTACCGATGGTCCGCGAATTGCAGCAGTCTTATCCAAATCGTGAAATCAAGCTGGTGGACTCGAGTCCGCGCACCGTCGAGATGGGCAAAGCCAACAATGTCTTGGCAGCGCAACGGGTCGCCACTGGAGAAGTTTATGTTAGCGCCGATTCGGATTTAATCGCGGGCAAAGATGATGTACGGCGATTGGTGCGGGCGCTGTACTCTCAGCCTGGGGGCAAACCCGTGGCGGCGGCGGGTGCGATCCCTGTGTACCGAGACATGCAAGACTTTGGCGCTCATTTGATTGGTTCGTATTACAGCCCGTTTATGATTTTGTTTTACAGCATGAAAGAATTTTTTGGCGTGCGTGACGTTTTTCCTGGTACGTACTATGCCATCAAGCCCGAAATGCTGGCACAGGTTGGTGGTTTTGGACGTGTGGCAGACAATATTGCCGACGATTCGACGATGGGTAAATTTTTGTTTGAAGCAGGTTATCAAAGCATCATCACCAAAGTTCGCGGCAATGTTCCCGAACCCAAGAAAACCTTTCTCGAGTTTTGGGCGCATCAACATCGCTGGCATTTGACGTATCGCACCACGATTCCGCTGCTCGAGTACTGCCTGTTGCCGTTGACACATCCAATTTTGGCGGCATTGGGATTGCCGTTTGTACTGCCATTTGCAGGTATTTCTGCAAGTATCGGTTGGGCAATTTTGCTTGGTTATGTCAGCATGAGGTGGATTGGGATTGCCGTTTTAAACATCATTTACTTTAAAGAACCTGCGATGTGGCGTTCAATGTGGTTTTTACCACTGACCGAAATTTTGTTGCTCGGCGCTTGGATTCGGGCACTGATTCAAACCACCACGTCTTGGCGCGGTAGCGTGTACCGTGTCAGTCAAGGCGGAAAACTGGTGCGGGTCAAAGAATAACGCTCGAGTTTGAAGACTCGAGCGTTATTCTTTGGGTTTTTATTACTCAATGGTTCGGAATGTTTTTTCGGCTTCACAAGCGTTACGCAAATATCAGATTGTCTTGACGGGTACGAAAATTTCAATTGATTGGATTTTATCGTACAGCACGTCGCCTGAATTTTTCACATGTCACAGAAAGCCCTGA
>JANMUC010000192.1:0-26416 GCA_031391225.1 Deinococcales bacterium | reverse complement strand
TGACTACACAGAAATCTGCGCCCGCCGAAGTCTTGATCTCTCGAGAATTGACACTGACCGTCGTGATCTTCGGATACGGATTGGCTGATGGGGGCAGCACGTTCAGTTTCAAGCTTTGACTCACTCGAGCGCCATTGCTGTCCGTGGTATTGACCCGCACCTCTCGAGTTCCAGTTGTGCCGAACGTGACGGTCTGCACACAACCTGTTGGTTTTAAGTTGGTGTCTGGTGCATCTACCGCCCAAGTGGTATTGGCGCATAATCTGTTTGGGTCTAGTTCGTTCGGGTCGGTGATGATCGCCGCGATGGAATACCCTTCACCCTGATGCGCATCACCAGCGTTATAAAGCGTAATAACGGGTGGCGGGTTGATCACGTTCAAACTGAAACTCTTTACAACACTCGAGCCTTGAGAATCCCTGGCGGTCACAGTAATGGTACGAAGCCCCTCTTTTTGAAAGGTGTACTTTTTGGGCAGTGTGCCGTCCACACTCGAGACCACTGTGACCCCAACACCACAACCATCCTCGAGGTCTACGGCATTGAAGTAAATCCCCGAAACAATACCGCAGCCATTCTCGAAATTAACGGGTACACCCAGCGCCACATAAGGAGGCGTGCCTGCTGGGAATACGTTCGGGTCGGGTTTGGCGTTGGCGGTCAACTCGAGTTTTGGTGAGGTATTGCCCGAACGCAAAAATTCGAGGCTTTTATCAAACAAGGTTGTTTGGTATTCTGCCAGTTTTCCAATAATTGGCAATTCCACGACAAAACCCAGTGTCCCTTTTAAAAAGCCACTGATAATCCAGATTGGGTTGCGCGGGACTTGTCCATCAAGCTCGAGTCCAGCCGTCAGTGACGCCTCTGGTCCGACCAAACCGTACAATAAAAAGCTGATCGAAGACCGTGCCCCAGCCCTGGGTTTGAGCGTACCCATGAGGGTTGGAGCGGGAGCATCGACGGCAAAATCGAAGTCGGAAATATTCTTCCAACCGTCACCAGGAGTCCAACGCGCACCGAGTTGAGCGATGGCTGTTTGGCTGGCTTTAAAGTCAAACGTTGCTGTGACTTGCCCATTGACGGAAAGGAAAATATCAACGTGCGGGATAATAACCACTGGCACAGGTCCAATAAAAAAGACGATAGGGTCAAAAAATTGTTCACCGACTTTGATTTCTTTGCCAAATTGCCCTTGAACATCGCCGCTGATATGCAGGCTGGCTTGTTGATCGAAGCCAACTTTGGCTTGGACGCTGTTCACGCAGACTGGGGGTAAATCAAAACAAGCCTCGATGCCAACATGAACGCCGTAACCAGCGTTATACTCAACCGTTCCATCAACTGCTATTTGACCAGTGACATTGCCATCTGGATCGCTGAGTGGCACAAACACCTGATTGAAACTCACTTTAAAATTAAAATTCTCTCCAACGCCAGCCCTCGGATGAACTCGAGCACCGCCCGCACTGAAACTGACACCTTTGAAAAAAACCTTGGTACTTTTGACCTGACTTGAGGTTAAGTTACCGTTCGCCTCGAGCGTCCCCTGAGAGACGGCATCGGTCAGATTGGCTTGGGTCGTCTCGAGCACCATTTCGCTGCCTTCGCTGCCTTCGCTGCGAACAGCCACGACTTTGCGAAGGTAGCCGTTGGGTGCAACGCTCGAGGGTTCAGACACCAGCACATCACCCGTTTTGAGGTTTGCCAGGACTGGTGTGCTCTGTGAAAAACGCATTGTGCCTGTAGTCGTGTCAAAAGCGCTCAATGCGGCTTGGGTTGCGGTATCTGTCACTTTGGTGGTTTCGGGAATAATTGCAGGTTTGACGGGTGCGATGCTGAGGTTTAAAGTTTGCGAGACATTGGAATCTCCCACCGCAGTGGCTTTGACTTGAACCGTGGTGGCACTGGTGACACTTGGCGCGGTGTAGGTTACGTTCGCACCCGTGTTGCCCGAGAGGCTGCCACCCCCAAGAATGCTCCAATTGACACCCGAGTTAAACACCCCAGTGCCAGTCACGGTGGCGTTTAGGCTCGAGGTGGAACTCGAGTTGATGTTGGTTGGTGAGGCGGTGGCGTTGATGCCAGTGATCTTGTCCGAGTCTTTGGTCGGGCAGGCAACCAACATGATGCCGAGGAGCGGAACGAGCAGGACTTTTATCCAGTCATATTTCATTTGAAAGCCTCTCTTTTTAAAATCTTTAGCCTGCCCACGTTCAGGCTTGCGCTGAGTGAGGGTAAAATTGATGATGTTCGAGAAGGTCATCGTGGGAACTCGAGTTGAAAAAGGTTTTACTTATTCTCGAGTTTTGCCAGTCGCGCCTCGAGTGATTTGAGTTGCGCTGTAAGTTTTTGGTTTTGTTGGTACAAACCCTGAATCGCTGCCAGCGCCACACCTTGTGCATCAATACTCGAGATGTGCTTATCGTCTGTTCCGTTCAATCCAAAAGCCTTTTGGAAATCTTGTGCCATTGGACCAATGTGGCGCATGTTGTTCACATCGGTTTTGTAATTCCAACTCGAGATTGGCAGGTGCACGACTTTCTCGAGGATACTCAGGCTGTTGATGCTCGAGAAATTCTTTTTGACATCGCGATCAGAGGTGAGGAGCACACCTTTTGAAGTGACCGTTCCTTTGAAGGCTCCGTTGCCGTCCCAGTCCACCAGGAATTCCGCTTGGGTGCTGTCACCTGGTCCAAAGGCATAAATGATATTACAGTTATTGGCACAATCTGTTTTGATGCGAAGGGCTGGTCCACTCTGCGATTGGAAATACCCGCCATAAAACTTATCGCTAAAACCATAAACGCCAACCCCAGTACCGCTATTGCCTGAAACACCATAAGAACTGGCACTGTTTCCCTGCACACCCGCCGCCGTGTTGCTCGTGCCTTGCGCTCCCACGCCACCCGCACTTTGCCCCCATGTGCCAAATCCAGTCGTGTTCAAACCATAGACGCCCGCCGCATTGTTGCCGTTGGCATGTCCTTCAACGCCGCTGCCGTTGGCGTTGCTGGTATTGTCACCAAACAGTGCGGCTTGCCCTGTTGCGGTGGTAACTTTTAACCCAAGCCCATCAGCCCCAGCCCAGACCTGTCCGAAATGGTCATGCGTCTCGAGCGCAGTTTTGACGGCGGTGAAATTATCATTGACATCTGCGGCTTTGATCGGTTGCCCCGCCGTAAAGGTATTGGGAATGTTGACGATAGCCAGTGCCGAAAGGCTTGCCGCAACCGTGAACGCACCGACAAAAAACCATTTTAGACCGTTCGTTTTCATGATTGTCTCCTTCAAAATTTTGTTGCTCGAGTTACTGCCAGGTGGCGGCATTCCAATTGCTTTGATCCCAAACCCCTGTCGGCAAACTTGGTGTGCCAACCGTCACATCAAATGTTTTGGTGCTCGAGCCACTGACGTTTGTGGCAATCAGGGTAAAAGTTTTGCTACTGCTGACAGGAATAGTTTTAGAACTAAGCCCTGTAACAACACCAACGCCTTGGTCTATCGAAAGGCTGGTTGCCCCAGTGACATTCCAAACCAGCAAGACATTGCCGCCAGAGGACAACGTGCTGGGGGTCGCGGTAAAACTCGAGATCACTGGTTTTGTACCTGCACTTATGGGGGTGACGATCAAGGTCAGTGTCTTCGAGAAATTCGCATCGCCTGCCGCGCTTGCTTTCAGCTCGACGGTGGTCTGAACGCTGACGGTTGGTGCGGTATACGTCACGCTTGCTCCAGTGCTGCTCGAGAGACTGCCACCACCAGAAGCAATGCTCCAATTGATACCAGAATTAAACGTACCAGTACCTGTTACCGTTGCATTCAAACTCGAGGTGCTACCACTCGAGACGCTGGCGGGTGAAGCATTTGCGTCAATGCCTGTGATCTTGTCAGTTGGACAAGCGACCAGCAATGCTGCAAACAAAGGTGCGAAAATGAAAGTTTTCCATAAAGCAAATCGGTTCATACCCTGACCTCCTAAACTCGAGATTCTGGTGAGGTGTTTGGTTGTTCGAGCGTTGCGAATTTAAGTCCGCAGGTGGCGCAGTAACGGGCATACGGGTTGGTGATGCTGGCATTGCAAAGTGGACAATCCTCGAGCAACCATGTGCCGTCGTTGATGCAGTACCGTTCGTTCAAGCTGGCTGGAACTGCCCGAAAGCAACTTGGACACAGGCAATAGCGCAGTGTCGCGGCGTGTCGCCGCCGTTCCCAAAAATCCCCCGAATCTTCCACAAGATTCACGCCTCCTTTGTCCAGACCTTAAAGGAGGCTCAGTCAGACGGAAGTCGGAAATTCAGGTAATTGTGCCGATTGGGGTCAGAAAATCTTGCCAACGGACTGGCAGCACTTCACCAATCTCGAGGAATCGCGTGCGGGCTTGGTCGTAAAACCTTGACAGGCTGCGATGATTCTGACCCGCCCGCAAACCCGTCACGGTCAAACGCAGCGCCTCGAGATCATAAGGGTCAGCCTCGCAGAGCAACCGACCCACCCGAGTTACTTCCACAGGGTCAGTCTCGAGCAACGACTCGGCACGAGTTCGCAATGCCAGGTAAACACTTTCACGCACGGTGTCAGAAGTCTCGAGCAGTAATCCTTCCAAGTAAACGCCGCGCCAAAGTTGAGTGTTGCCAGTTTCGAGGAAGGTTTCAATATCAGTCTGCAAACTGCCCAGTGCGTAACCGTTCGCGGTGGTGGTCAGTGTGCTTTCACCAAGGCTCGAGCGGAGTTGGTAGATCACATCGCGCAAGCCAGCATTGGCTTGAATTTCATCGGCTTCTGGATAAAGTTTTTCAACCAACTCGAGTTTAGACACTGCTCCACGACCTGAAACTCGAGCCTCGAGCAACAACGCCAGAAGTTCTTGGCGTTTGCGACCACGCATTGGTGTGGTTTGAGCCTCGAGTGTGGTTTGCATTGAACCAAGAACCTCGAGATGAGGCATGGATTCGGGTAATCTCGAGGTTTTGGGAATGTAATTTGTTGCAAGTTCAGGAAAGTAACGGCAAGTGATATTCACACCATTTAAGAGTCCGCGTTCCTCAAACCATGCAAGACGCTTACGAGCGCCCTCAAGGTTTCCTGTTGAATGGTCTAACCGCAGCCCAATCTTTTGAGACTCAATACCACTCGCAAGGTGTTCGGCTTTTTGAAAGAAGGTTTGAGCAGATTCGAGATCGCCTTTGGCTTCTGATGCGTACCCTTGCGCCAAATACGCAAAACGTAACGACCTAGGAATACTGGACGCATGAGCTACTATCATTGTTTCTCTCGCCAGTGCCTGAGCTTGCTCTGCCCGACCAGCGCAAGCTTCGGATTGTGCAGCATAGCATAGGTCTCGAATCAACCCCAATGGATGCAAACGTCTGCGCGAGATTTCCAGCGCAGTATATGCGTGTTTAAGCGCGAGTACCTTACCGTGAGCGGGCTGCCATTCCAGGTAAAGCTTACAAAGACGAACCTCGCAATCAGCGACATGATCGATAAGATCAGTTCCACCAAGGTAATTACTTGCTTCGAGTTGCAACCTCTCAGCTTCAATAAAATCGCCATATTCTGCGAGCAAATCGGCATATAAGGACTGAGCCATCATGTAACCAGAATTATCACCCAAAAGGATATTAATCTTGAGCGATTGCTCCAGACTGAGCTTTTGCTCAACATAACGTTCAAGATTTCGGAACGCCAAGGCTCGGTGGAAGTAGGCTACTGCTTGCAGGCGAAGATTACCGATCTGTTGGGATGCTTCAAGAATCTTGTTTGCATATTGCTCAACCCCAAGACTATCATTGCGCAAGTAACATAGGTTTGAGAGCGCCACATAAACGTTTGCACGGACTTCGAGGTTTAAGTCAGATCCATCAAGGGCTTTCAACCCCACTCTTTCGGCTTCATCGAGGAAACCACTGTTGGCGAGCGACCAGCACGCAGCGGCGGCAGTACGCAAATCTGGATTCTCCAGGAGATTTGGGTACTGGCGAATCAACTCAACAACATTGTGATTGTCGTCAGCAGACCCTCCCAATTGAACCAGCCGTGCCACGTAAGACAAGTCGTTGCGTTCCGTTTCATTGAGACGAAGCAGAGTGCGTTTGGATTCTGATTTTTGACCACAGATAGCTTGTAACTCCGCGATAAGCCAAATCGCCTCGCTGTGATACGAAACCGCTTCACTTGCTCGTTCAGCCAAGTTGAGCGCTTCTTGCATATGAACATGTCGCAATCCATGAGCGGCTTCGAGTGCCAGCCTGCTTTTTTCCTCATCAATAGCGTATTTAACTGCTTTGGCTTTGAACCACGCTGATTGAATATCGTTTCCAGCTTCCTTTGCAGCCTGAGCCGCTCTTTCAAACAACCTCAATGCCTCACTCGCCTCAAGTCTCGCATCTTTCACAAACTCAGCCGCATCTCGAGGATCATCTTTTAAAACCTCGAGCGCCCGACGTGCAAGTATTTGACGCTGATCTTTTGGCATTCCTGTAACAATCACTTCTCGGTACAACGGATGGACAAATTCATTTTTGACCAAAATCCCTCGAGTTTGAAGGGCTTCTCGAGCTTTCATAAAATCCTCGAGTTTCAATTCAGTCAATTGCAGCCATACATTTTCATCGCTGTTTAAACCCAGAACGGCTTTCGCACCAACAACAACCTCGAGCGTTGCTGTGTTTGCAGCCTCGCGCAACGTCTGTTCAATCAAGGCTTCAACCGTGACAGGCATGGTTCCATGTTCTGGATTCCTAAAACGCCAACGTTGCCCATCGTTCCAGAGCGAACCTTGACGTGCCAGAAGCCGAAAAAACTCGAGCGTAAAAAGTGGATTTCCGGCGGCGCGTTCAAACAACCACTCGAGCGCTTCGGAGGGTAATTTAGCGCTGGCTTCAGCCTCGAGCAATACATCTGATTCTTCACGGTTTAAAGCCGAAAGTCGGATCGCTTCAAAGCCCTCGGGTGGTTGAGCGCGGCTGGTGACGATCAAGCCCACACCTCGAGTTCGAGTTACACCCAGCGCAAGTTGCTTAAAGAACTCGAGCCGTGATTCGTTTGCCTCGTGCAAATCTTCAACGTGCAAAATGATTGGTGCATTCGCTATCAGCAACGCTATCAATGCTTGATTCAGCATTCCAATCTCGAGAGATTCATTGTTTTTAAGACGTTCTAATATTTTCTCGAGCCAAAGTGTGATCTTTTTAGGACGTGGAATTCGATTGATGATGTTCTCGAGTGGCAGTGTTGCATGGACAGTGATTGATTGGTATGGCACGCCGCCTAGCAATGCCAAGGTGGTGTGCGTTTTACCAATTCCAGGTTCGCCCCAGACGCCAAGCGCCAACCCTGGACGTTTCATGCAAAGTCCAGTTAGACGTCTCGAGATGAGCTGGAGTTCGTTGTTCACACGCGCCTCCGGAGTTCAAAACCAATTCAAGTTTAGCATGGCAGTGTTTGATACTGTCATTCATACAGGGCAAATGATGCGTACTGCACTGCGTTTTGGGGCTGGTTTTGTTGGCGTCAAAGTCTAAGACAGCGCAGGCAAGTCGTGGCGCTTGTTAAAATCAGCTTTCACGCACGACAACATCAACTAAAGTCTCGAGATCAACTCATGTTCTCGAGACAAGATAAAGCATGAATCTCGAGAATAAAGTTTTTATCATCACTGGTGCAGGCGGGGCAATCTCGAGCGCGATCAACACGGCGTTTCATGAGGCTGGTGCAAAGCTGGCATTGGCAGACCGCCCTGGCAACGCCGAACGCGCCAGGGATCAATTGGGTGCAGGATTGGCGGTAGGTGTTGACCTGAGTTCGCTTGAAGGTGCACAAAATATGGTGGCGGCAACCCTTGCCCATTACGGACGAATTGACGGCTTGATTCATACGGTCGGTGGTTTTAGCACGGGCAAAATTCTCGAGTTCAAACCCGATGATTTTACGCGGCTGTTTGATGTCAACGTCAAGACGCTGGCTTTTGCGGTGGCGGCGGTTCTGCCCGAGGTTTTAAAACAGCAAGATAGTTTCATCGGCGGGATTTCAGCGGCGCAGGTCGCTCGAGGCTCTGGGGCGGGTGCGGCATTGTACACGGCAGCCAAAGGCGCGGTCGCCCTCTATTTAAAATCGCTCGATGCTGAACTCAAAGGCTCGAGCTCCAAAGCTGGGGTGGTGTACCCGATGGGCGCGGTGGACACCCCTGCCAACCGCCGAGACATGCCCGACGCCGACCCAAACACTTGGATTGACCCAGCCGAAATTGCGGCAGCATTTGTTTATATGGCAGGTCGCTCCAATCGCGGTCGGGTGCTCGAAATGCAAGTGTTTTCGGCAAGGTAAAGTTCAACCGAGTTTCAAAGTCACCACCGAAAATGGCGTGAAATTCACCTCAAATCCTGTCGCGTTCGAGGCTGCGATTTGATCCTCGAGAAAATTCACAACAACAACTTTTTTGACATCCAGCTCAGTCTCGAGTGTTGCCGTTCCGCGCCCACCGACAGCCTCGTAAAACCGCAAGACAATTTCATCGCTGTCCTCGGCTTTTTTCAGGCTCGAGAGGCGCAAACCGGTGCCCTTGATTTGTATAAAACTCTGGCTCGAGTTCCACTTGCCTTTTGAAGCTGGCAGGGTGCAAACCTGTAACGGCGCGTTCAAATCGTGCGCCTCGAGTGCGGTTTGACCGCGCCAATCGCCCTGATGTGGGTAGATGGCATACGTGAAGTGGTGCTCGCCCTCTTCAGCAAGTGGGTCTGGAAACACGGGCGAACGCAGCAGGGTTAAACCCATGACGTTGTTGTGGGTGCTGTGACCGTACTTGCCGTCATTCAATAAACTCACGCCGTAACCTGCCTCGGACAAATCTGCCCAACGGTGCGCGTTGACTTCAAAGCGTGCCGCATCCCAGGAGGTGTTGCGATGCGTCGGACGGGCAATCGCGCCAAAGGCAGTCTCGTACCAAGCCTCGTGTGAACGTAACTCGAGCGGGAACAAGGCGCGAAGCAAAGTGCGTCGTCCCTGCCAACGAATATGGGTTTCAATCTCAAGCCGCTTTGAGTCAGAACGCAACCGATACCGTTGTTCGATCACGGCATTCTCAAAACGCCTCTCCACCAAAATACAAGCCTCGAGTGAGCCGTGATGCTCGAGTTTGGGTTTGCTGGTTGCCAGCAGTTCAACGCCGTCTTGCGCGTATTTCGCGTCGATTTCCCAGGCGTCCCATTCGCGTGGAATGTCGGTGTACGCCCAAATCTGATTGCCGCGTCCCGCCAGAATTTCTCGAGTGGCGGTTTTGTCAAACATCGATTGCAGTGTGCCATCGCTGGAAACTTTGATTTTTAAAAATTCGTTCTCGAGCGTGGTGGCGCTGGCTTTGAGTTTTGATTTGACAGTGTGCGGTTTTCCTGGCATCACCGCCAATGCCAGATAGCCCATGCTCGGTATGGTCAAGCCCGAGCCACTGAGCACAATCTGATCCTCGAGTTCTTGATATGCCACCTCGAGTCCATCTGGTGATCGCAAGTGAAACACGCCTTTGGTCGGTCTGGGCACTTTTAAACGCAGTGGGCGCTGCTCAAGGCTAAAATTCCAAATCACGACTTTTGCAATGGCGTTGTCTTGCCCGAGTTTAACGTTTTGACTTAAGACTTTTAGAGCTTGATCGCGCAAGATGTTAACGTGTTCTAAGCTTGCCCCAAGTTCGGTGTGCGCCGCATCATAAACCGCCCGCACGCTCGAGCCTGGAAGCACATCATGAAATTGGTGGCGCAGAAGGCTCGTCCAAGCCTGGTAGAAATCGTCTTGAGGGTACACAGTCCCCAGTAACTTCCAAGCCAGCGTACTGGCGCTCTCAGCCTCCACCAGATCATGCTCGAGCCGCCGATGAAACCACTTGGTTTTAGACTGGGTCGTGTAAGTGCCACGGTGAAGCTCGAGGTACTGCTCACCGACCCAAACGGGCAGTTCAAGTCCAGCGTCAACTTCTTGTTCAATGCGTTTGTACAGTTCTTGTACGCGTCCAGTCTCGAGTTTGGGCAAGCCAGGAAAATCTTTGAGGCGCTCATATCGCTCGAGCATCTCTTCGGTTGGACCGCCGCCGCCATCGCCCCAACCAAAACTGAGCAAAGACGTGTCAAACTGGCGTTTGCCCTTAAAATTCTTCCAGGTTCCCAGCAGATCAAAAGCGGCAATGTTGCCGTTGTAACCCTCGCCAGGATTGAAGAAGCTGTGCGCGATCACCTTTGATCCATCAATCCCCTCCCAATGGTACAAATCATACGGAAACGGATTGGTTTCGTTCCAATTCAGCTTGGTCGTAAAAAATGAATCAATCCCGCCCTGACGTAAAATTTGTGGCAAATTGGCGCTGTAACCAAAGGTATCTGGCAACCAACAGACTTTGACGGTCTGATCAAATGTTGACCGAAAATAACGCTGCCCATAAAGAAGTTGTCGCGCCCACGATTCGCCAGAAAGCAAATTACCATCGGGTTCGACCCACATGCCGCCCACCAAGTCCCAACGACCCTCTTTGACCCTGGCTTGAACGCGTTTAAAAAGTTCTGGGTCGTCCTGTTCGACAAAAGCATAGGCTTGAGCGCTGGATTGATTGAAGTAAAAATTGGGGTAACGATCCATCAAAGACAACATCGTGCCAAAGGTTCGCCGCAGCTTGCGCCTGGTTTCTTCAAACGTCCAGAGCCATGCCAGATCAATGTGTGCATGACCACTGACGAACAACTGACCGTCGCTCGGATAACGCCGCTTGATCGCATTGATTGCCGCGACAAATGCTTTTCGCCGCGCAGGAATACGCTTGCGAAAGTCATCGGGCAACTCGAGAGGCGCGGCATCAAAATGCCATTCATCCCAAATTGAAGCGATGGTACTCGCCGCTCGAGGCTCTTGAACAATTCGTGCCAAATAATTCTCTGAAGGCGAACGCGGCAACTCGAGTTTCAAAAACGCCTGCTCGAGCGCATCAACAATCAAACCCGCAATGTCCGCACGACCAATTTTCAGCAATTGTTTTGCCGCATCATGCGCCGCGCTGAAGTCCTCGAGAAGCGCCCGAAGCTCGAGGTCGGGCAGAATCAGTCTGGCTTCTTCGATGCGCGGATCAAGGTTGGGCGAACCGAACAAGCCTTTAGGAACAGCTTCGATTTCAAAAAGCAACACTTCATTGGCTTTAGCCTTCTCGAGAATTCGGTGCTCAATATGAAATGGATTTAAGCCACCAACCAACCTTCCATTGACACTTAGTTTTCCCTCGCCTCCAAGCCTGAAGCGTACATTGATTGGCTTTCCAGCCCAAGCTTTCGGCACACGAATTTCAAACTCGAGCGTGATCGGAAAGTCACGCGAATGCCAAACGTCGCCAACCTCAATGTTGCTGGATTTTTTTGCGTGCTCGGCGCGAAATTGCCCACCAGTTAAGACAACATTGGATTGATCTTTCCACGCCGCCAACTCAATCAATCTGTGCTCGAGCCGCCGCAAAGTTTGCTCGAGTTGCAAAGAATTTTCCATTAACGCCCCCTTGAAATGTTGATGTATTAAATCACGTTGAGGCAATACGGTGTCTTGATACGGTTTGCTCGAGTCCGTGAACATGCTTCTAAAGGCGCGTATACTTTTGCCATGAAAAAAATTGTGGTCACAGGCTCGAGCGGCAAAGCGGGACGCACCGTTACAAAATACTTGCTCGAGCGTGGTTATCAGGTTTTGGGTGTTGACCAAACCCTGGCAGGCAACCTCGAGCTTTCAGAGTTTGGGGATAACTTTCATACCATTCGTGCGAATTTAACCGATTTTTCCGAGACGCTCGAGGTGTTGCAAGGTGCAAATGCGGTGGTGCATTTGGCGAACATTCCCGCGCCAGGGCTTTTTGCGCCCACCAGAACTTTTCTGGAAAACAACGCCATGAATTACAACGTTTTTTCTGCCGCGCAAATTCTCAAACTCGAGCGGGTGGTCTGGGCTTCGAGCGAAACCACGCTCGGTTTGCCGTTTGAAACCCCGCCGCGTTATGCGCCCGTCGATGAAGACCATTTTCCAATTCCAGAATCGAGTTATGCCCTGTCCAAAGTGGTCGGCGAGGTGATGGCAAAAGAATTCTCGAGGTGGTCTGGAATTACTTTTGTCGGGCTGAGAATTTCCAACATCATGGAACCTCACGATTACGCCAAATTTGCGGGTTTTCAACACGACCCGCACTTAAGAAAATGGAATTTGTGGGGCTATGTGGACGCTCGAGATGTGGCACAGGCTTGCTGGTTGGGTTTGGAAAAACCCGTGGCTGGAGCTGTTAACCTAATTGTTGCGGCAAGCGACACGGTGATGAACCGACCCTCGAGCGAACTAATGCGTGAGGTTTTTCCAGGCGTTCAGGTCAAAGCAAACCTAGGCGAATTTGAAACCTTGCTCTCGATTAATCGGGCACGTGAAGTGCTTGGCTACAAGCCTGCATATTCGTGGCGAAACGCATAAAGCCAATCTGTAGTTGAACCGACTTGACTCTCAAAGCGCTTGCGTTTACACTCTGACCTTTAAGTGGTCGGATGATCGGATGATCGGAGTCTATGATTCAAAATCTCGAGATCAAGCGCTCCAAATTACGAGATGGCATCGTCGAGCACTTGCTTGGCATGATGCGTGACGGTCAACTGAAACCTGGGGCGTACCTGCCAAACGAACGCGAGCTTGCGACGGCTTTGGGTATTGGACGGGCAAGTTTGCGTGAAGCCATTCATCAACTCGAGGTGCTTGGCTACCTGCAAGCGCGTCAGGGTGAGGGCACGCTGGTGCTTGACCCAAGCAGCAAAGACCTTGCCAAACCGTTTGGGAATTTATTGCTGGGGCGTCCGCACTTGGCGCAAGAACTGCTCGAGTTTCGAGCACTACTCGAGCCTGGCGTGGCGGCACTCGCGGCAACGCGGGCAACGCCAGAGGACATCAAAGCGCTTGAGGCGGCACTCGAGGCTCAACGCGAGATCGTGGCAGCCCAGCAAAGCTTGCGCCGTGCCGACCTCGAGTTTCACGAGTTGATCGCTCGGGCGGCAGGCAATGATGTGACATTGCAGGTGCTTTCGGCGTTGCGTCAACTGATGCTGAATTTACGCGAACGCGCCCTCGCCGACAACTTGCAACATTTGACCCTCGAGCATCACGGCGAGATTGTAAATGCCATCCGCAAGCGAAAACCCGACAAGGCTCGAGCGGCGATGGAAACGCATTTGAAAGAGGTGGTTCGTTCTGCGAAATAACCAGTGACTTCTTGGCGGTGATCGGAACAGTTGCAGGAATGTTACAGAGGAGGCGATTGGGAATGAAAAGACGCATTGGAATGGCAGTGCTCACGGCGCTCGGCTTGACGCTGGTTGGTTTGGCGCAAGGCGACAACACCCTCACGGTTGGTTTGGATGCCGACCCGCCCAACCTCGACCCAGCCGTCTCGAGCGCGTTTGTGGACCGTCAAGTTCAAAATCAGATTTATGACAAACTGGTGGACATTGACCCCAAACTCAAAATCGTGCCGATGCTGGCAACCAAATGGCAAGTTGGCGGCGGCGGTCTAACGTACACGTTTACCTTGCGTCAGGGCGTGAAATTTCACGATGGCACAGCCTTTGATGCAAGTGCCGTGAAGTTCAACCTCGAGCGTTACCAAACCCTGGACGGTTCGCGCCGCAAAGGCGAATTGGCGGCGATCAAAGAGATCAAAGTGCTTGCCGCCGACAAAATCGAACTGGATTTGAAATACGCTTACGCCCCGCTGCTGTATATTCTTTCTGACCGTTCGGGCATGATGGTCTCCCCAAAAGCCGCCCAGCAATTTGGCAAGGATTTCACCAACAATCCTGTCGGCACCGGACCGTTCAAATTTATCGAACGCAAACGCCAAGACCGCATCACGCTCGAGAAAAACGCGGGTTACTGGGGTACAGGACAGCCTAAATTTGATAAACTGATTTTCCGTCCCTTCCCAGACGACGATGTCCGTACCGCGAATTTACTCTCGGGTGCGGTGCAACTCATCACACCCGTTGCCCCAAAAGACCTCAAGACGGTCAGCGAAAACGCCAAGACCAAACTCGAGATGTTCGCCGGACTCGGATTTCAAGGCATTTGGCTGAACACCACCAAAGCGCCGTTTAACAACAAAATCTTGCGTCAAGCTTTTGCCGCGACCATCGACCGTGCCGCGATTGACAAGGTGGTGTTCCTGGGCAGCGTCGAACCTGCCGCAACCGTGTTTCCACCGAACTCACCCGCCTTTGACCCGCAGTTTAAAGTACCTGGTCAAGACCTCGAGTTGGCAAAGAAAAAACTGGCTGAGGCAGGAAAATCCTCTGGTTTTAGCTTCACCATGATGATCTCGGCGGGCAGTCCAGTCTTGACGCAATTGGCGCAGTTGTACCAAGCCTTTGCCGCCAGTGCGGGCATAAGCATGAAAATCGAACAGGTCGAATTTGGCACACTGCTTGACCGTGCCGACAAAAAGAATTACGACGCTGTGGCACTCGGCTGGAGCGGTAGACCAGACCCGGACGGCAATATTTTTGACTTTTTCACCAGTGGCGCACCAAACAACAACGGCGGTTACAGCAATCCCAAGGTGGACAAGCTCTTGTTGCAAGCCCGTCAAGTCAGGGACATGGGCATTCGCAAAAGCATTTACTCGGACGCCTTAAAAATCATTGTCGATGATGCCGCATACCCAATCACCTACTTTGACAAAGTCAAAATTGGCACACTCAAAGGCATTTCAGGTTTGCCGCTTGTTCCAGACGGTATTTTGCGTTTGAAAGCCGTTGACCTGAAGTAGACACAAAGCTCGAGCATACTTGATCCGAAACACCCGTTTCTCGAGCAAGAATAATGCCCCATGACTCACCTGAAAGCCCTCACCCGGCGAGCAAGCTCGTCACCCTCTCTCCGCAGGAGAGGGTTCAGAACGTAATATTTTGACTTCTTACCCACAAAATGCACCGAACGGGTATGGTCGCTTTTGGAGATATAACTGAAACTCCCTTCTCCCGATGTTGGGAGAAGGGTTTGGGATGAGGGTAGAGTAATTGCTGTATTTAGTGTTTAGATCACTCCTCGAGCAACCGCGCAATGTTGAGGTACAACCCACGTGATTCCTTTTTCAATTCGGCGCTTTCTCTCGACCTTGCCCACTTTGTTTGTGGTCACGCTGATCGTGTTTGCCATCGTGCGGGTGTTGCCTGGCAATCCTGCACGGTTGCTCTTGGGTGAGGAAGCCACCCCGCAACTGGTGGCAGAATTAACCCACCAAATGGGTTTGGATCGACCCTTGCCTGTGCAGTACGGAAGTTGGTTGCTTGGGGTCTTGCAAGGTGATTTTGGACGGTCTATTAAGGACAACATGTCGGTTGGCAAGCTGATCCTCGAGAAACTGCCGACCACCCTCGAGTTGGCAGCGCTTGCCACGCTGGTCTCGGTCTTGATTGCGCTTCCGGCAGGCATTATTACCGCCGCCAAACGCGGTGGTTTTACCGATGGTTTAATCACGGTACTGGCGCTTTCGGGCGTGTCCTTGCCGAATTTCTTTCTGGGCATTTTACTGATTTATTTGTTTTCGATTCAACTCAATTGGATTCCACCCTCGGGTTATATGACCCCTTTGGAAAATCCGCTCGAGAACCTACGTTTGATGTTGCTGCCTGCAATTACCCTCGGTTTGGGTACGGCGGGCGCGTTGACCCGATTCTTGCGCGGTTCGATGCTCGAGGTGCTCGGTCAAGATTACGTGCGCACGGCTCGAGCCAAGGGGGTCATGGGACGGATCGTGCTCTACCGTCATGCGCTGCGCAATGCCCTCATTCCGGTGGTAACGATTTTTGGTTTGCAACTTGGTGGTTTGTTGGGTGGTGCGGTCATCACCGAACAGATTTTTAGCATTCCAGGATTTGGGCGTTTGATTGTCGATGCGGTTTTCACCCGCGATTTTCCTGTGGTGCAAGGCATCGTGCTGGTGAGCGCGATGGCAATATTTCTGGTGAGTTTCTTAGTTGATTTGATTTATGCCGCCATAGACCCGCGAATCAGGTACAGATGAGTCTGAAAACCGTCCAAAAATCAAAACCAGACCAAGCTGCCTTGCGCGAATCAGAATCCGCCGCTGGACAAGCCCTACGGCGTTTTAGCCGCAACCGTTTGGCGCTGGCTGGGCTGGTTTTGATTGCCATCCTGACCGTAATGGCAGTATTCGCCCCATGGCTTGCACCTTACGACCCAATTCAACAAAATTACGAAGCGCTTTCCCAAGCCCCCTCAAAACTGCATTTGTTCGGCACCGACAACCTCGGGCGCGATGTGCTTTCAAGAACCATTTACGGCGCTCGAGTCAGTCTGACGGCAGGTGTGGTGGCGATTGGTTTGGCAACCCTGACAGGGCTTATCTTCGGCATGATGGCGGGTTTCTTTGGCGGTGTGCTCGATGAAATCATCATGCGGGTGGTCGATGCGATGCTCGCCTTTCCATTTCTGGTTTTGGCAATCACCTTGGCGGCGGTGCTCGGACCCAACTTGCAAAATGCGATGCTGGCAATCGCCGTGGTCAGCGCTCCTGTATTCGCACGCCTGGCTCGAGGGCAGGTGCTTTCTGAGCGCGAACGCGATTACGTCCAAGCCGCCCATGCCCTTGGCTCGAGCGACTGGCGAATTGTCACGCATCACTTGCTGCCCAACATTGCCGGACCGATCATCATTCAAGCCAGTTTGTCGGTGGCGGGCGCGATTCTGGCAGAGTCGTCACTGTCATTTCTGGGTTTGGGTGTGCAACCTCCGACCCCCAGTTGGGGCGAGATGCTCAACACCGCTCGAGGATATTTGCGGGACGCACCGTGGACAGCAATAGCACCAGGTAGCCTGATTTTTATTTCGGTGCTGGCATTTAACTTGCTTGGTGATGGCTTGCGCGATGCGCTTGATCCAAAAGGAAACCGTTAGTTTGCACAATATTTCCAGCCCGTGATTGACAATGAGGCTAGAGAGATGCCTGAAGTGACATCATCAATCACCTCTCGAGCTTCTGCAAGTTATTTTTCAACACTCAAAACCGCACCCGAAAGCGGTAACCCTGTAACCGTGGTACTCGAGCCAGCTTTTTGAATGTTGATCGCGGTCAGGCTCAGTTTGTAGGTTCGTGTTTCGGGTGTTGTTGAACCTCCAGGGCAACTGACAAGCGTCACCATCAAACCAAGAGCCAACAACCCCAACCCGAATTTGCGGCGTCTCGAGAAGCCAATGCCAGCCAACAAAAACATGCTTCCCAAAGAAATTCCAAAGTGATTCATGGCAAGGCTCGAATTAAAATCCAGGGCAATCAAATAATTTCGTCCAGATAAAATTCCTGTCGGGGCAAACGAAAGATTGAGCGTGCCATCATTTGTGCTAAACACTCCGCTCGAGATTTGCAGCGTGTCCTCGCCAGCGTCAACCAAACCGTTACCGTTGTTGTCTGGAAAGAGCTTGACCGCCGTTATATCACTTGCATCATTGCCCGTCCCCGAAGCTTGCAGCGTTATTCCCGCCAGGGCATAATCGGTCACGCTCGAGCCTGCGGGTGGTGTGACCAGCACTTGCAGTGCAGCCACGTTGCTCGAGCCTTTGAGCACGGTTTTTGCAACAGGGTTGCTCGAGCCAAGACTGACTTTTACAGGTGGGGCATCTCCGACAATGGTGAAGGTTAAACTCGAGGAATTATTGCCAGGGATGGGGTCGGTGATGCTGCTCGAGACGCTGGCGGTGTTAGTGTAACTGTCTAAAGCCAGTGCAGGAATTGCCAAAAGTGGCACCGTGGCACTAGAGCCGCTTGCCAAATCGCCCAGGTTGCAAGTTGTGCCAGCGCACGAACCTTGACTGGGACTAAAACTGACCGCCGCAAAATTATCAGGCAATGAATTGTTCAGTGTGACATTGCTTGCCGTATCAGCACCATTGTTTTTCACGGTTAACGTCAAACTCAAACTCGAGCCTCGGGTGATGGTGGTGCTGCTACTGGTCTGCGTAACCTCAAGGTCGGCGCTGGTGCTGGTGGGTTGCACAAAAAAAGCGGTTCGGGTCTGTTTGACTTGAATCACTGGAACACTGATGCTCAAAGTTCTTTCACCACTTGACCAGCGTTCAAAAACAAATCCAGCATTGGGGGTGGCTGTTAAAGACACGCTCGAGCCAAATTGAAAAAACGCAGTGCACGAATCCGTGCAAACACCAATGCCTTCGGGTGAACTCGAGATTTGTCCACCCTTTGCGCCGTTCACCCCAGCGATCACACCACAACGATCTGGCTTAAACCTCACGACCAAAGATGTGATCCCAGTTTTTTGAACTTCAAAACCCGAGGTTGTTTGTCCACTCACGAGTTGGCATTCGGTGTCCTCTGCCCGTACCGCCACAATCTTCCAGGGTCCAGATAAAAACGGTGAAAATTGTCGCCCTTCACTTAAAACCGAAATGGTGAACACCGCCGCATCGGTGACACCCAAATACTGAACATCCACCTCGGCACTGTTTGGTTTACGAAAGGCTGTCCCCTTATCAAATGTGATCTCGAGCTTCCCAAATGCGGTTACCACATCAGCTTTTGCATAGTAAGTGGTGTCTTGCCCAGTATCAAAAGTGCAAATTAATTCATTCCCTCCAATACAGACCTTGTTGGCATCTACCCCTGGCAGGGGATCAACCCAACCCATAAACTCTTGTGCGGCTGGGGTAAGCGTTAATTTTACGGTAATGGTTGTTCCATTTGGTACGGTAAACACACAATTAGAACCAAGAAAGCATTTAGAATTTGTGCCAGTTGCTACCGGACTGACTTCAACAAACTCTTCGACACTGCCAAAAACATTTTGGAAAGTACCTCCAAGGAAGATATTAAGCTGTGCTGCCTGAACGCCACTCGAGAACACCAAACTCGAGATCAACACCAACCAAATCAAAAATTGTTTTCGCATTGTGCCTCCCTTGGTAATATTCTTATGGTTTCAGGACTCGAATGGTCACATCGGATTTCGTGTTTTGTCCATAACCATCAAAGTGAACAATGATTTTGATGTCCCTTGTCGCGTCAATGGTATTGGGTGGTTGATACGTGAACGACAGAGGATAGCTTGAAGCTTTGACTTGCCCCAAAGGTGGCTCGAGACTCCAGGTAAATTGCGGAGAAAAACCTCCACAATGAACTCGTCCATTAACGACAATTCCAATTGGGTTGCCACCAGCCACTGTCTGAAATACGTTGGGTGTCAACGTAACGCTATCCCAGGTTATGGGTCCATCACCAAAACACTCGAGCCTGCAAGCCGGTAAACCAAATGCAAGAATGAACAATCCAAAAATTGGTAAAAGCCCTTTCATAGAAGTATTCCCTTCACTCGAGATTCTCAAACCAAGCTATTGCTCTCGAGCATCCCAGCTTGAGGTTTGCGCTTCCTTGAGACGGGTTGTTTGATCTTGACTTGTGGTGGGTCTGCTCATGGTTGCTCATTTATCGCTTGATGACCAACACGTTAAATTCTGTCGGGCAACGCGCACCACTGACCAAAATGTTACAACCGATGCTCCATTTATTTTGCACATAAAAAAGCGTGGTCGAAAACTGTGCGCCATTGATCCCTGTAATCAAAATAATGGCGTTTGGATCGTTGTTGGTTATTGGGTTATCAATCGGGGTATTCGATGCAACAGGGTCATTGGGTATTGGGTTGGTCACTCGAAATGCGGCAGGCGCTGATCCACTCACTTTGATATTGCCATTAACCTCGAGCGCTGTGCTTCCCTGTGCTTTCACACCAACACCTTGACTGGAAAATGCAATGCCGTACACACCAGTTGGTAGTAACCCGCCACTTGGTTCACCAGTAGCCTCGAAATAACCACCTGTTACACCACCTTTACCAACCACGCCTGTTCCCGTGGGGCTATTGGTAGCATTACCGTAGACACCAAGGCTTAAGCCTGTCGAGCCGTAAGATGTGCCCTGAATAGCAATTCCATTGGTGTTGCTGTAAGTAATTGCATCGAAAGCATTTCCGTCACCGTTGTTAACAATAGAAAAGCCAGTCAGCACAGATGTTGTGCCTGTCAATGAACCACCAAAACTAGTAACAGCCGTACAGTTCACAGTGCCGTCCAGATTAATTCCAAGCAGCGCAGTTCCAAAATTACATGCACCCGTCACCCGAGCCTGAATTGCGGCGGTGTCCACCAAAAATTGTGTGCCTGTTAAAGTCAATCCCAGCCCAGCCGTATAACTCGAGCCACCAGTGTTTGCCACGCTGAAAATCACTTTTCCAGTTTGCGAATTGTCAACGGTTAAATTTGCACTGCCCGACTCGAGCGTGACACCCGCCGTTTTTCCGTTGACGCTCGAGACTCCTGCCACGCCACCGCCAGTGTTGCCCACGGTTTCACAAATCACTTGCCCGTCAGGTTTGACTTCTTTGATCGCGCTGCCCGCCGCGCAGACGCCCGAAACCCTGGTCTGAACTTTGGTTGCGTCCACACTAAATTCGTTCGCAGCCAAATTTAAACCTGTTCCCGCCGTGTAACTCGAGCCACCAGCACCACCATTGTCCAACTGACAGGTCACTGTGCCGTCGGCATTCACCACACGAATACTCGAGCCAACCGCGCACACACCTGTCACCCGATTTTGCTTGCTGTTCGCAGCAACCTCGAGCGCATCAATACCTGCTTTTAAGCTCGAGAAATTCTGATTCATGCCGTCGGCTGTAATCAAATCGCCTGGTTTGAAAACGTTCGGGATTTGCACCACCGCCAGCACGCTGAGACTTGAAGCCACGAACAACCCGCCAACGATAAAACCTTTGAAGTCTTTTGCTTTCATGATGATCTCCTTATTTAAAAGTTGCAGTACCAAAACGGCTCGAGTTGAACGTACCAGTTTCATTTTTCGGAGTGTTGTCGCAAGCGCTCATCACCAAAGCAAATCCGACCAAGAGCAGCACAAAAAGTTTTCGGTTCATGGTTTCCCTTTCAAAACATCTCGAGCTTTTGATCTCGAGATGTTCACAATGCGCCTTGTCTGGTCAGATGGCGGTCAGGTTTTAGTGGGTTTTCGCAGCTATTATCTTTTTAAGCCTTGTGAATCTCGAGTCACCGCAACTCGAGATTCGCAAGGCAACTTAAATGTTTCACCACAATAGCCAGTTTCTTTACGGTTTTGTCGAAAAGGCGGTCCATTTCAAGCTTAAACTTGGTTGAGCAAACGGATCAAAAATGTAGGTATCTAACTCCGTCTTGAAACGGTACGCCTCGAGTTGCCAATTCCAACCTTCTCCTGTGACATACGCCACATGATTCAGAGGGGCGTTGGCTGGCGTGGTTGGCTGGCAATCACCAGTGACCGTGGTGGGCTTGTCAAAGTACACCAAGTTGGCGATCACCGTTCCAGCGTCAGGCGGCAGCAACGCACCTTGGGAAAGCACCAGTTGTTGGTCTTCTTTGCCCGCCGTATCGAGCACCACGATCCGTCCAAAACCAGCTTTTAAACTCGAGGGGAAAATGTTCAGGGCGTTACAACCAAAATCTGCATAATATGTGTTTAAAGAAATCAGGGCAGGCGCGATCTCGAGCGGTGTGGGGAAATTTACTATAAAATCTCCAGCCGCATCAATGCTGCCCGTTCCAAAAAACGGAGCACCATAGCCGCTTAGGGCAATACGAACTGGCGCTGCGCCTTGTGTCCAACCGTCAACACGCCCAGCAATTGGTTGCGTGATCCGCCCCACGGCGTTGCCTCCTAACGTGTAATACGTCCAGAAGCTGTTTGCGGGAAGGGCTTCGATGCGATCTTGATTGTTCGAGATTGCACCAGTTCCGCTGCCGCTCGAGGACAGATAACGGTTGACGAGCACGTTCCAACCTTTTGCAATTTCGTCGTTGACATCAACGCTCGAGGTGCTATTGCTACAAATGCCGTTCACAAGTCCATTGGTATCAAAATAATTAATTGAGGCTCCCAGTTCATCACCAGCTTTGATCGGTTTTTGGTCAGGTAGTTTCAGTTGCGCATTGCCAACTTGTTTCCCTTGAGGGTTGAACATTGCCAGTTGCACCTCGTTCGAGAACTGGAGTCCAACTGGGTTCACACCGAGACTGGGGCAAGTGCTGGCATAATAGTCTTTCACGCCCTGCATGTACTTACCGATTTCAGCACCACTCGGTAAACGAATGCGGAAATCGCCATTCGCATCAATCGTGCCGCTCGAGAAAAAATCAAAACTATCAGGTCCTGCACCTTTTTGCATGGTCACTTTGATGGTTGCCGCTTCACCAACCCAGCCTTGAACATTTCCCTCGAGCAACGGGGTTTCGCCCAAATGCCCTGGGTTCGTCAAACTCGAGCCAGCATAAGTCCATTTGATTGTGGCTGGCAAATCACCAACGTATTCGTGCGAAAGATTTGGGGCGTACAGTTCGTTGATGTCGTAATTCCAACCCAAACCAACGCCAGTGTGCAAATGGTTGTAGGCAACGCCAGAGGTACATGCGACGTTAAAATCGGCGGCTTTATCAAAAAACAACAGGGCTGCAAAATGATTACCAACGGTGGTCAACTGATCTGGCTGCAAACTGATCAGTCCAATTTTGGTCGCGCCATCAAACACCGCCAAATTGACAAGAGACGAACCGCGCACATCTGCGGGATTGACTTTAACGGTGGGGCAATTTGTGGGTTTGTAAACATCCTTAGAATTCTCGAGGTACGGGTTCATGACAGTAGTGCCAGGTAAAACAATCGAGAATTTCCCAGCCGCGTCGATCAAACCAGCACCCAAATACTCGAGCATACCCGAAACAGGTTTTTGCACCTCGAGTTTGATGATTTTGGCAGAACCACTCCAATTTGCTGCCGTGCCAGTCAAGGTGGGTGTTTCACCAAGTTGACCAGGCGGCAAAACTGGGATGAGTGTTAGGAGCGGGCAAGCCGTCAGTGTTAAAGGCAGCAAAAGCAGTAACAGTATTTTCATGATTGACTCCTAAGAAACAATTCCAACCTGCCCATGTTCAGTCTGTGTGAGGGTTAACGTCATAGCCCTCGAGCGGCGTTCACGGGTATCTCGAGGGCTTGTGGTTAAGGAATGCTTGGTTTAGATTTGGTTCAAGCCCTGCTCGAGTAATTTCTCAGCAACTTCATTGCTTAAACCACTGATTTTTTCGTTCTCAATTAGCAAACCGACTTGATGGAACTCATTTGCCATCAAGATCAATTCCTGCCAATTGGGTCTAGGATATTTTTCGGGTGGGAACACAAACTTTTTGCGTTCGAGGTAATTCAAAAGGATTTGACTGGGTGTTAACGTTCCGCAGTATTCAACAGCCAGCATTCCAAGGTCTGAAGCCTGACCTTCGAGTTGATCTTTTTGGTCAGGCAAGTGTTGCGCCAAACGATCAAGCTCGAGCAGTTGAAATGTGTGGCTTTGAGCCACCAGAACAGCCAGCCATGGGGTCGGATCAGGTTGACCAGATGCAAACAACCAAGGTGTTGGATCGGGCTTACCTGCCGCAATTTGCCACGACTCGATCATCAAGTTTCTAGGGCGCTGAATACCACCCCAAGACGGTGGGTCACTGATGGGACGGTGTAAGTATTGTGAAAGTTGGGCAATGAGCTTAACCACAGGACCAATTGGATCAAATGGACCACGTGGTGAATCATCTTCTGGGTTCGGATAACCATTTAACAAACGAAAGACCGCTTTGGCGTTCAGGGAAAACATTTGATTTGACATATGAAACCTCACTGTTTTTAGACGTGACTTCTCGAGTTGAGTTAGACCAATACGTGTGACTCGTGTGCGCTCGTTAAGCTTTTTATGTATGTCACAACGAACCTCTTTTGAACTCTCGAGCATCAAGCGCTTGAAGCTCGAGCTTTGTTCAGGATGCGCTTTGTCTGGTCAGATGGTGGTCAGCTTTTGCTCAGTTTTTGCAGGAGGAGTAACTGATCTCGGGTTTTTGAGGGATCAGAAAATCTCGAGCCTGCCCGTGTTCAGGCTGTCTGAGTGAGGGGGAGCTTTAGATTGCGAGTCTCGAGTGCAGCACACGGGTATCTCGAGGGTTTGCAGGGGGTGACTCAAAACAGTCCTACGTTGTAATCTGACAGCACTCGAAAGGTACTTTAGAAGGGAAAACAACCCACGAAAAAACTTCGGTTGGTGGAGTTGATCGAATCACTGACCTCGAGGGTCAAAGTGTCATAGAAATGTTGTCCATCAGGGGTTAATCCACACGGATTAGGATTGATTTCGACGGATAAGGTTTTTTTAGGCAAACTGATGGCAGTGGTTGCATCACCCAAAGGAACGCCAATGTCTTCTTGTAAGGCTATTTTTGGTTCGGTCAGTGAATTTTGGCTCTCGAGTGACCAAGAGTACGTTAAGCTCGAGCCTTGCGGTCCAGTGGCTTTCGCCAAGGCTGTGAGTTTATCGATGTAGCGACAAGGACCACCGTCTGGAATTTCCAGATTGACACATTTGACTTTGATGTAATTGATCACCACTGGTCCTGCCTCTTGGACTGTGACCAAAAAGTTTTTGGTAGTGGTTTGATTCCAGTTGTCCGTTGCTGTCAGGCTGATGTTGCGTGTACCTGCAGCATTAAAACGCAACGTTGCCGCACACTGGGTTTGCGAACTCGAGTTGGATTGAGTCACGATTTCATCAGGACTTGTCACCGACCATACAAGCTGGTTGCAAAACAGAGGCGGTGGGAATATCTCTACCGAATCGCCATTTTGCCCAGAGTAACTGAGCGAAACTTCAGTGCCAGCAACCACGGGTGTACTTGGAACTTTGGCATCCACGGTTGGTTTTCCAGCGGTGACATTCACCTGAAAACTCGAGGTGGCAGACAATCCTGCGCTGTCTTTGACGGTCACGGTAATATTGTGAACACCCAAAGATTTTGGTGATAATTTGTACACATCATCATCTTGGACAAGCACGCCATCCCGATCAGAAGTTGCGCTGAAGCTGATATTTTCACCATCTTCGGGATCAAAGGCTTTAATTTGAAAACTGCTCGAGGGAAATGACGTAGGGTTGCCATTGAGGTACAACCAAATTCCTTTGACGGCTGCCACATCTGACACTCCTGGCGGCACTTGTGAAATGACTGGCGATTCGTTGCCAGCTTTGGCAATATCAAGACTGAAATTGAACAATTCTTGATCGTATTTGTATTCTTTATCAATGATCGGAATCGTGATACCAAACTTAAAACCACCCGAGGCTTTGGCACGTAAATTCCACAATGGATTGCGAGGATAACCCGCCTCGAGTTCTGGACCGACTTTCAAATAGGCTTGAATATCAGCAATTCCGTACAAGCTGATCTTTGGTTCTACTTCTGCATAGGTAAAGACTTTGGCTGTTCCGCGTAAAGATGGGGCAGGGTCTTGGGTAATCGTGGGCGTGAAATCTTTGATCGCAGACCAACCTTTTTTATTTTCCCAACGAGCACCAACCCGAAACCCCAGACTTTGCTTGATGCCGTACTCGACATTGACACTGGCTGAACCGTCAACCCCCACGTACACGCTGACACTGGGAATAAACACCAACGGAATACCCAAACTGATAATAATAGGATTAAACGCATAAGTTGCAATTCTGATTCGTTTGTTGACAGCACCCTTCAGATTTCCTGTGATCTTAAAATTTGCTTGTTCTGACACGCCAAAACTTGCTTCGACCCAATCAAGAGGTGGAACGCAGCAACTCCATTTGGAATCGAGCTTGATGCCCATACTAAATTTCACACTGCCCTCTAGTTTAATTTTTGCCTCGGCACAAGCATCGGTCAGGCACAATTCTGCGTTCAGAACAGCCTCGTAACAATACCCAATACACGCAGCTTTGGTTTGAATCAAACGCACCCCTGGTATGGCAGGCGTTGCCGATTTCAAAGTAGACGGCTCGAGTGGCGCGTCGTAATGGATTTCACCTTGTTTGATCGCCTCGAGCAGCGTTGCTGGTTCGGATTGAACTTTGAACCCCGTACCATCTGGTTGGATGCTGGTGATCTTTCGTAAATACCCATTTTCGGCAACGCTCGAGGGTTCGGAAGCGATCACATCGCCCACCTGAAGCTTCTCGAGAATTGGTGTGCTTTGCGAAAACACCAACTCGCCACTTGTCACGTCAAAACTCTTTAATGCTGTGCGGGTTGGGGTATCTGCGACTTTAGTGGTATCAAACAAAATCGCTTGATTTGCTGGGCTATCGGTAATGGTCAGTGTCAGTTGCCGACTGATTGGGGCAATTCCAGTTGATGTTCCTGTTACCGTCACAACGCTCGAGCCAATGGTTGCGGTACTGGTCGCAGTTAAACTTAGAACGCTGGAGTTTCCAGTGGTGCTCGAGGGACTAAAGCTGAC
>JANMUC010000182.1:0-1339 GCA_031391225.1 Deinococcales bacterium | reverse complement strand
GCCGGTTCGAGTACCGCCAGCGATGTCAGTGTCACCGACCCTGTACCGTCGGGATTAACCTTTGTCTCGAGCACAGGCGATTGTGTCACGGCATTCCCATGCGATTTGGGCGCAATTGCCCCGAATACCAGCAAGACCGTTACCGCGACTTACAACGTGCCAGCCAACTTCTCGAGTGTAAGTTTGAGCAACACCGCCAGCGTTCAAAGCCCAACCAATGACCCTGCTGTGGGCAACAACGCCTCCACACAAACTTCCACGCGCTCGAGTATCAGCGACCTGAGTATCGCCAAAACCGTCAGCGACACCAAGCCAATTTTGGGCGAGGATATTGTCTATACCCTCACGCTGTCCAACGCAGGCATCAGCGACGCCCACAACGTAAACGTGACCGAACTCCTGCCAGCAGGTTTGGACTTTGTCTCAGTCAACCCAAGCGCGGGAAATTACGATCCTGTAACCGGAATCTGGAGCGTGCCGAGCGTTGGGGCAAGTGGATTTGAAACGCTCATCATCACCGCCAAAGTTACCAGCCTCGGGTCGATCACCAACACCGCAACCATCACGGCTTCAGATTCGAGCGATCCTAACCCGAGCAACAACACTGGAAGCGTGACGGTGGGCGGGGTTGCGCCTGATCTCAGCCTAACCAAAACGCATGCTGGCAATTTCACCCGAGGCTCGAGCGGAAGCTACAACATTGTGGTCAGCAACAATGGTTCGAGCGCCACGACTGCGCCAGTCAGCGTCTCAGATGTCCTACCTATTGGCTTGACGCCAGTGAGTGCCACGGGCAACGGCTGGACGTGTAGCGTCTCAGGTCAAACCGTGACCTGCAACCGCAGCGATGCGCTCGGTATCAACTCGAGTTACCCAGTGATTCAAGTGGCGGTCAACGTGGCACTGTCCGCGAACGCCAGCCTGACGAATACCGCCAAAGTCTCGGGTGGCGGCGATAATACGCCAGCCAACAACAGCGCCAGCGATCCAACAACCATGACCTCGAGCAGTGATTTAAGTCTTGCCAAGACCGTGGACAAAGCCAATGCCAACCTTGGCGATACGGTCAACTTCACAGTTCAATTGACCAACAACGGACCGAGCCGCGCCCAGAACATCGTCATTTCCGAACAACTGCCGTCAGGTCTAAGCCTGATCTCGAGCGACAGCGCCCAAGGCAACTACGCTGGCGGCGTGTGGAGCATTGCGAACCTCGACCCAGGCGTGGCAACCCTGACGATTGCCGCCAAAGTCATTGGCGACGGCGTCATCACCAACACCGTCACCATCAACGCTAGCGCTACCCCAGACCCCAATCCTGGCAACAACACCTCAAGCG
>JANMUC010000170.1:0-3407 GCA_031391225.1 Deinococcales bacterium | reverse complement strand
TGGAGAAAGTTTTCAATGTCGTTTGTGGTTGTCGCTTTACTTCTGGGCATGTGAAATAGTGTGACACACAAGAAAATGATTTAGTTGGAGTATATGGGCATGCCTCGCCCCTACAGCTACAGTACAGCGATTTTTGAATAGAGCACCCGATTTTCCAGTCATTTTTTGGTTATCTGCGTAAGTCCTAAGTTCAAACCATTTCGAGCGCTATGTCGTAAAGAACAACATGGGAGTTCATGTGAAACGATTGATGGTGGTGTTGGTGCTGATTTTGGCGTGGTGCAACCTCGGTTTCGCCCGTACTTTCCCGCCAACCGTGCCACGATTTGAAACGGCACCCTGCGTCTTCAGGCTCTCGAGTGAACTTTCAAAACTCAAAAAACGCTGCGGTTTTGTGGTCGTGCTCGAGCGTCACGGTGTGGCTCGAGGGCGGGCGATTCGGGTGTTTGTGATGGTTTTGCAGCGCGGTGTGCAACCATCAGCGAATGCGCTGATTTACCTGAACGGTGGACCTGGAGCCTCGAGTGCCTTTTTGGGAACGGCGTTAACGGGTGAATTGGCATCGGTGTTTACCGCCAAAGAGGATTTTATTTTTTTTGATCAGCGCGGTATTGGGTTTTCACAACCTGCACTCAATTGCGGCAGCGATATGGTGTTGTGTCGCGAACTTTATACTCGGGCTGGCACGACAATTTCGGCGTTTAACAGCCTCGAAAATGCGTTGGATGTTGGCGATATTCGTGACCAATTGGGGTACGAAAAACTGGATGTTTACGGGATTTCTTACGGCACATTGCTGGCACAGCACGTCATGCGTTTAAACCCCCATGTCATTCGCAGCGTGACGCTCGATGCGGTGCTGCCCGTGGGTGTGAATGCCCTGGTGGACAATATTGCGACCAAGGACCGCGCCTTGCGTCGGGTGCTCGAGGCTTGTGAAACAGATTTACGTTGCGAAAAAGCGTTTCCAAATTTGTACTTTCAACTCGAGCAAGCTTTTGAGAATGTCCGCAATGAACCGATGGTGGTCAAGATTCGGGGCGGCGAACGCAACGGTGGTTTTGACTTGCAGTTAAACGAGTACATGGTTTACGGTTTTTTGATTGCGTCCTTGTACGACTCCAATGCCAACCCGCGCATTCCACTTTTTATTCATGCGCTTGCCAAGAAAGATTCACGCACACTCGAGCAAATCCTGAACCCATATTTTGCCATCGAAAACGTTTCTATCGAGGTTGATGCTTTTGCGCAAGGCATGTATTTGACGGTGGTCTGCCGCGAGATGGTGACGTTAAACCCGACCGAATGGGCGACCATCTTGGGTTTTGACGTGCTGCCAATTTACCGTGAATTGTCCACCAAACCCAGCTCTGGCATTGTCAAAAATTGCAAAGATTGGAAACCAGGGGTCGCCAGTGCCGCCGATCTCGAGCCTGTCGTCAGCCGCATTCCAACGTTGATTTTCACGGGCAAATTTGACCCCGTCACGCCGCCCGAATATGCTCGTGCCGTTGCCAGTCACCTCGAGCGAGCGCAGGTGGTTGAATTCATCGGCGGACATGGGGTGCTCAACAAAAACGCAAATTTAAGTTGTGCCAACAAGATTTTTCAAGCGTTTCTCGAGCAGCCAGAACAACAGCGTGATACAAGCTGCTCGAGCCGTGCGGTTTACTGGGCGGGTGTGCCTGACGATCAGCCACCCGCTTCAAGACCGAAGGTGCGTTAACTGCGCATCTCGAGCAAATTACCGCTCTCGTACCGTTTTAAACCAACATAAAACATGACCACACTTAAAGCCGCAAACACCAGTGTTCCAAACAAAACCAACATGGTTTTCTCGAGGTTTAAATCTCGGATGGCTTCGACGGGCAAAGCTCCAATGAAGGCGGCGGGTAACAGCGTGAAGGTCACGAATTTGGCTGCGCCTTCAAACAAAGCACTCGGGTAGGTGGAAAGACTGATCAGCGCAAACTCGAGCGCGGTGGCGAGGTTGCCAGCGCTACCGAGAAAAAACGCGAACGAACCCGCCACAATTCTGAATGCCGTGAACAAAATCATGATCGAAACCGTGAACAAGATAAACAACAGGCTTCGCTCGAGATTCGGGTGAACGAGCGCAAAAAATGCGATGTAACCAAACATCACATCACCCACAGCGCTGGCGCTCGAGCGTCCAAGCATAAAGTGGCTTAACAGTGAACGCGGGTAGAGCATCCAGACGTCCAATTGCCCTTGGGTTATGAGTCGTGGCAGTTGTCCAGCGTTGCCAAAGAATGCTCCAGACAATCCGATGCCTGCCGAGCCGACAGCCCAAACGGTAACGACATCATTGGCTGTCCAGCCATTCACAATCTTGAACTTTGAGAAGAAAATAGACCAGAACAGCACCCAGATAACGTTGTTGAAGAACATGGCAAGCACTTGCGACCAGAAGGCGGCGCGGTACTCGAGCATGGCGGATAGGTTGAGGCGAAAGTAAGATGCGGCAAGGACTGCGTAATTTTGGAATCTCGAGATCACCTTAACCTCCGTTCGAGTGAATGCGTTTTAAACCGGCGCGGTAAACCAAAAACACGATCAAACTGAGGATAAAAAGACTTAAACCTTGGCGCACGATCACGCTCGAGAATAATTCAAAGCTCGGATGGACGAATAATCTTGCTGGGGCGTAAACCACGCTCGAGAACGGCAACCATTCGACGATGCCACGGGCAAAATCTGGGAACAACTCGAGCGGCACAAGCATTCCGCCCAGAATCATGGTCATCCTCGAGTAAATCAGGGTCAAGCCAGTGGTGTCTTCAAACCAGAAGGCGCTCAAACCGACCATCAAAAAGCCGATGTTGTCGAGTAAAAGCGCGATGGGCAAAACGATCAAAAACAAACCGATTCCCTCGAGACTGAACGGAATTGTGCCGACGAAAACCAGTGCCAGCAAGCAACCCGTTCCCGCGATCAAGGTAAACAGCACCAGGCGTTCACCGAAGCTTGCGGCAAGTTTTGCCAGCGGATATTCCAGAGGTCGCAGCAATTGCACACTCAAGCTTCCAGAGCGTACATCTTGATCGACCTCACTCGAGATTGGGGGGCGTGACATGACGACACCCTCGGCGATTGCCAGATACCAGATCATTTGCGCCAAACTCAGGTCGCCCAGTTTGACTTCTCCAGCACCCGCAAACGTTGCCCGCCAGAGTTGCAAGAAAATAAACAAGATCACGCCCAGAAAAACCAGCCCAAAAAGCTGTTCGCCCAAGTACGCAAAGCTCGAGCGAATCGCGGTCAAACCCAGAAAACTATATTTACGAAGTTCGATCATGCGATTGCCTTTTCTTGCCCGTAAATGTGGGCGATCACTTCCTCGAGCGGCGGGTCTTCAATCGAAATGTCTGCGACTGGCGCAAGCT
>JANMUC010000127.1:0-4854 GCA_031391225.1 Deinococcales bacterium | reverse complement strand
CGTTTGTAACCCGAAGCATGCGCAAAAATAACGTCAGGGTATTTTTTGGCAGCCTCGAGCGTGCCGTCCATGTAACCAAAGCTGGTGGTGAAAACCACTTTCGCACCGTCTTTGACGACCTTATCCAAGAACGGTCCAGCTTGACCTTCTGGCACAGATTCGACTGTGATGCTTTCAACGCCAGGAACGGCTTTTTGCATCTCGAGACGGGCTTGTTCGTGGGCGTACGTCCAGCCGTAATCACCAACGGGTCCAATGTAGATAAAGGCTGCCTTGATCTTGGCGTTTTGCGCACTGCTGGTGACCAGACCTGTGCCAACCAGTGCGAGCGCTGCCAAACCGAGTTTCATGCTGTTCTTCATACCCTAACCTCCAAAAACACTTCAGGACAACTCGAGATTTTTTAGGCTCGAGCTGTGTGAGAGTGTGAACGCCCCCCTCATGGAACGTTAACCCCTTCAATTGTACTTGTCTGAATGGCTGGCGCATAGGGGATTGGAATGTTTTTGATTTGACTTGTAACCGTGGTTACATGTAGTGTCTTTTTTATGCCGCTCAGATATAGCCTTAAAGACCTGTTACTCTATTTTTTACGCCTCGGTGCGCTGGGTTTTGGTGGTCCTGTCGCATTGGTTGGTTTTATGCACCGCGATCTGGTCGAGGCTCGAGCTTGGATCACAGAATCCGAGTACAAAGAGGGTTTGGCACTCTCTCAACTTGCGCCAGGTCCACTGGCGGCACAACTAGCCATGTACTTGGGTTACGTCCATTACGGTATTCTTGGCTCGAGCTTGACGGGTCTGGCGTTTGTCCTGCCCTCGTTTGTGATGGTCGTGATTTTGGGTTGGGCGTACACCAGTTTTGGTGGTTTGACCTGGATGCAAGCCGTGTTTTACGCGGTCAGTGCCTGCGTGATTGGTATTGTTGCCAACAGCGCCTACAAACTTTCACTTAAAACTTTAGCTCAAGATCGCTTGTTATGGGTTATTTTTGCAGTTGCAGCAGCCTGGACGGTCATCACCGAATCCGAAGCCGTGTGGTTGTTTTTACTCGGTGGCGTTATTACTTGCTTGGTCAAAGCGCCACCCGCCTGGATCAAACGCTTCTCTGGTATTTCGAGCCTTACGCTGATCGCACTCACTACCCCCAGTCAAAGTCCTGAATTACTCTCGAGCCTCTTCTGGTATTTTTTTCAGGCGGGTGCTTTTGTTTTCGGCAGTGGTTTAGCCATTGTACCGTTCTTATACGGTGGCGTGGTCAAAACCAACCATTGGTTGACCGATCAACAATTTGTCGATGCCGTGGCGGTTGCTATGATTACCCCAGGTCCAGTCGTGATTACAACCGCGTTTATTGGTTTTCTGGTGGCGGGGTTTTCGGGTGCAAGCTTGGCTGCAATTGCCACGTTTTTGCCTGCCTATTTGTTTACGGTATTACCTGCACCGTACTTCAAAAAATACGGTAAAAACCCTAGCGTTGCCGCGTTTGTTGATGGTGTCACTGCTGCCGCGACTGGCGCAATCTGCGGCGCGGTTGTGGTTCTTGGGCGGCGCACCTTAACCGATATTCCCACCGTTGTCATGGCAATCATCACACTGGTTATATTACTTCGGTTTAAGAAAATTTCAGAACCCGTAATAGTTGCTGTTGCCGCCATCATTGGGCTTTTAATCTACCCAGTGGTGCATCCATGAATCAAAACTGGCTGTTTCTGATCTATAAAATTCCTCGAGAACCCAGCGCCCTACGGGTTGGTGTTTGGCGCAAACTCAACCGATTGGGTGCGGTGTTAACCCACGATTCGGTCTGGGTGTTGCCCGAAAATTCGCGCAACAAAGAACAATTTCAGTGGCTTACCAACGACATCAACCAACAATCAGGCAGTGCCAGCGTTTGGGTTTCAAAAGCCACGCTCGAGGGACAAGATGCAACGCTCGAGCAAGCTTTTCAGGAATTGGTCAACCCGCAATATCAAGAATTGCTGTTGCAACTCGAGGCGAAAAATCCTGATCTGGTAGCAATTTCCAAGCGTTATCAGCAGGTCAAAGCTGTGGATCATCTGAAATCAAAACTTGGTTTGAAGGTACAAAACGCGCTGCTCAAAGCAAAGGGTGAACTATGAACTGGGTGACATGGGAAAATGTTGGCGTGGATCGCATGGCTTGTGCCTGGTTGATTCGCAAGTACATCGATACAGATGCAAGTTTTACGTTTATTCCTGAAGGTTCGAGGAGCACAGACCCCCAAGCCTTCGACATTCCTGGTGCGCACTTGGGGCATCATCAGGGTCACTCGAGTTTTCAGACGATCTTGCTCGAGTATAAACTCGAAGACACAGTTTTGAAACGCATTGCCCAAATCGTGGACGAAGCCGATATTGTCAGCGAAATCTCGCTCGAGCCTGCCGCATTTGGACTGGATTTGATTTGCCGTGGCATTCGCCGCTCAAGCGCCACTGATCTGATCGCGCTCGAGCGTGGAGCATTGATTTTTGAAGCCTTACATGCCGAATTACTGTTTGAAGGAGACCTGTGAATATTTTGTTCCTCTGCCCACACGGTGTGGCGAAAAGTGTAATTGCCGCCGCTTACACCACCCAATTTGCTCAAAAAACAGGGATTCAATTGAATATCAAAAACGCAGGCACAGAACCCGATGTTGTTATTCCCACAAAAGTTATTGATTTACTTGCCCGTTACGGCTTGGATGTTAGCGATTGGCAACCAAGACTTGTTACACCCGCTGACCTCGAGTGGGCTGACCGTGTGATATCGCTCGGTTGTGATTTAGAAGTGCTTCAAGTCCCATCATTCAAAGCCCAGACTTGGGTTGTGCCAGCTCCAAGCGAAGATTTGATTGGCTGTCATGATGCAGTCAAAGCTCGAGTGACGCAATTGATTCAGGAGTTAAGTCTTTTAAATCCAATCTCAAACAACCATAAGCAAACAGGGGTTTTATGAAATGGATTACCCGCGAGAAAGTCAAAGTAGATCGTGTCGCCTGCCCGTGGTTGATTACCAAATTCGTGGACAAAGATGCTGAATTCTTGTTCGTACCAAATGACCAAGTGATCGAAGCCGCAACTCGAGAGAACGCGATCCCTTACGATGTCAAAGATGCCGAACTTGGGCATCATGGGCAGGAATGCAGTTTTGACGCGATCTGCCGCAAGTACAACTTATGGGAAAAAGACCCCGCGCTGGTGCTGCTGGCAAAAATTGTCAACGGCGCAGACACCGACAATGCCTTACACCATCAACCCGAGGCGGCTGGACTCGAGGCAATCGCAGAGGGTTTCAGGCATTTGGGATTTAAAAACGATCTCGAGCACAACCATGCCGAATGGATTGTTTACGATGCCTTATATGCCTACTGCCAAGAGATGCTGCGGCGTGGCAAAACGGATGGACAATTCAGGTAAACTTTTAATCGGTGTTTCCAACATTGTGGGTTGTCCTGACGAAAGCAGGTTTAAGCACCATTTTTTTACTGTTTTAAAGTCATTTCTAAGCTCGAGATGGTAATTTTAACACTGTCATAGGCAGCTCAGTATTTATCGGGCGTTTGATCTGCAACATCGCGCCGCTCAACAATAACCCCGTTTCAGGTTCTAGCCCAAATGATTTGCTCTGCCCCATACTCACTTTTGTGATTCTCGAGGTTGTTATTGGCTTGCGCCCCATGAGCAAGCCAAAGCCTGGTTGCGATTGCGGGCGCTGCTGGTGCTGGTTTCTTTTGCAGTCAATGTGTTCACAATTTAGCCTCGAGCCTTGATGGGTTTTGCTTTTCCAGACAGCCGCCCCAATTTGTTGTACGCTGAACCCTCGTTTGCGCGACCGCGCAAACGTTGCGGGCTGCATCAGGGCGGCTGTCCGTCCTGAATGTGCTCAGGTTTCCCCCTCATCACCCGACCCGAAACCCGCCTTGAACTGGGTTGTCGCGGTTGCCAAAGGCTTCTAACATGACGTTTATGCAGTTCAAACTCGATTCATCTTTGATGCGAGCCATCATTGACAGCGGTTACACCAACCCCACCGAAATTCAAGAAAAAGCCATTCCAGCCGCACTCGAGGGTCGAGATTTGCTGGCGTGCGCCATGACTGGCAGTGGCAAGACGGCAGCATTTGTGCTGCCAGTCTTGCAACGCATTTTGCACCTGCCCAGACGCGTCACCAGGGCGTTGGTGCTCGTACCAACTCGAGAATTGGCGGCACAGGTGCAGACTCAATTTGAGCAACTTGGTAAACACACAGGTATTCGCAGTACCGCCATTTTTGGCGGGGTTTCGATGCAAGCCCAAACCAGGGCATTTGAAAACGGTACTGAAGTGATTGTTGCCACCCCAGGGCGTTTGCTGGATCACTTTAAAAACCGTTACGCCAAACTCGAGCATCTCGAGGTGCTGGTGATGGACGAGGCGGATCGAATGCTAGACATGGGATTTTTGCCCGACATCAAACGCGTCTTAAAGCACATCCCGAAACCAGACCAAACCCTGTTTTTCTCGGCAACCATGCCAACACAAATTTCGCAATTGGCAAAGGACTTACTCGATAAACCCTTCACCATCAATGCGGAACGTCAAGCCATGCCCGCCAGTGGCATCACGCAGTGGGTCTACCCCGTGCCACAAGATTTAAAATCGGGTTTGCTCTTAAAATTGCTCGAGGAAATCGGCAGCGTGATCGTCTTTACCCGCACCAAACACCGCGCGAATCGTTTGGCAAAATTTTTGGTTGGACACGGTGTAAACGCTGAACGCATCCACGGTGATCGTTCGCAAGGACAACGCACCGAAGCCCTGGCGGGTTTTAAATCAGGCAAATACCGTGTGCTGGTTGCCACCGACATTGC
>JANMUC010000095.1:0-11112 GCA_031391225.1 Deinococcales bacterium | reverse complement strand
TTATTCACCCTGGCGGCACGCTTGCGGCTGGCGCACTGCATCTGGCTCGAGCCATCACGCGCCGCGCCGAACGCGACGTGCTCGAACTCGAGACACTTGAGGAAAGCAACCACAATGTCGCGGTGTACTTAAACCGACTCTCGGATTTCTTGTTTATTCTGGCGCGGGTGGTCAATGCCAGGGCGGGCGTCAGTGAAGCGGGTTGGCATGTTAAAGGACGCCGCTAAACGATAAAGCTCGAGTCAGATTGCAACCTGACTCGAGCGTCCAAGATCAAAATTTAAGTTTTTGGTGGTTCTTTGTCCTGAATGGCACTGGACAGTTCATCTTTGGCTTCGGTCATGCCAGTTTTAAATTGCTTGATGCCCTGACCCAAATTTTTACCAAGTTGCGGCAGACGACTCGCGCCGAACAGCACAATAGCCAACACGATCAAACCGATAATTTCTGTTGCGCCCATGAACAACCTCCTTCAGAACCCAGAAAAACAGGGTGGCTTGAGTATACGCGCTCGAGCCATTCAGAATTGTGCTACTAGCGTCGCAATAACCGAACCGCTTCGACCACGCGTTGCACATTACCCTGACCTCTGGAAAAATCGGCTTGGCATTCCTCGAGGTAAGTTTCAAGAATCTGATCGCCAGTGGCATCCAGGGCGCTTCGCACTCCAGCAAGCAAGGTCAGAATATCGCGGCAGGGTCGTTCTTCCTCAACCATTTTGTGCAACCCGCGCACTTGTCCCTCGAGTCGGCGCAATCGGTTGAGAATCTTTGTTTTGTCACGTTTAATGGTGGTTTGAGGCTCGAGTGTGGCGGTGCTGGTCATTGTCGCTCCTTTGGTTTGTATTATTTCATCTCAATTGGGTACGCCGCATTCTGCCAAGCAACCATTCCGCCTTCGACATTGCGGATGTCATGTTTGCCTTTGGCAGCAAGCAACTCGCTGGCGGTTTTCGAGCGGTTGCCACTGCGACAAATCACAAACACGGCTTGATCGGCAGGGACTTCCTCGATTCTGGCTTCGAGATCGCTTAATGGTAAAAGTTTCGCGCCTGGTACGTGTCCATTGGCGTATTCTTCGGGTTGGCGTACATCCAGAATCAATGCGCCAGAATTCATGGCTGCTTTCAGGTCTGCCACACTGACGTTTTTGAAGGTTGCGTCAGCCGCACATCCGCTCAGGTTCGAGACGACGACCAGTCCAAGCAATACCAGTGGCATGATTCTACAAAGCGAGAAGCCTTTCATGCGACAGACAAAGCTCGAGCGTAAACGATTGAATAGCCTGGTCATGCCGTTGCTGATTTGAGTTCTTTTGGTTTTTTCGTGAAAGAAGATCATGGTTACTCCTGTTTCATGCAGAAAGGTATACCCTCCCTGGGTATTTGACAATATACCCCATAGGGGTATAAATTGACAACATCTCGAGCTTTGAACGGCTCAACGATTCCACAAGGAGTTCAATGCAAAACTATCAAATTCCAATCAAAATCAGGCTCAAGTCAGTGTCAGGCGCAGCATGATCGCGTTTTTTAAACGATTACTTGGGCTTGACGGCGCAGTGGTCACTCGTATCAGCCCTCAAGAAGCACAATCGCGCCTGAAAAACGGTGCGCTGCTGATTGACGTTCGTTCGCCTCTAGAACGTCAACGCTCAAAGATTGCTGGTTCGCAAGCCATGCCACTGGATCAATTGTTTCAACACTGGGAAAGTTTACCCAAAGACGCCGAAATTATTTGCCAATGTGCCAGTGGGATGCGCAGCGCTCAAGCCGCCAGCTTTCTGGCGGGCAAAGGATTGAACGCTTCCAATTTATCGGGCGGAATCAACGCCTGGCAATCGGCTGGTTTGCCCGTCAAACAAGGTTAAGAAAAGAGAAAAAATGAACCAAACAATCAATAACTACCAAGATATTTTTGTCACCGAACTCGAGACTTGGCGTGCCAAAGGCGCACAACTGATTGACGTTCGTGAACCTTTTGAATTCGTTCAAGGTCATATTCCTGGCGCGAAAAACATCCCCTTAGACCAAATTGCTGATATTGGGGCGAATCTCGAGGGTTCAATTGTTCTAATTTGCGCCAGTGGTGGTCGCTCGAGTCATGCGGCACATTACCTGGTAACGCTCGGCAATACGGAAATTGCCAATCTTGTCGGCGGCACTTTTGGTTACGCCCAATCTGGGTTGCCACTCGAGTAACGAGGTTGACTGATTATGTTTTTTCAACGAATTTATGACCAAGATCTTGCCCAAGCCAGTTACCTGATTGGTTGTCAAGCCAACGGCACTGCCATCGTGGTTGATCCGCGCCGCGACATTGGCGTTTACACCGAGCTTGCTGCACAAGAAAACTTAAAGATCGTGGCGGTCACCGAAACGCATATTCACGCCGATTTTTTGTCTGGCGCAAGGGAACTTGCCGCAGCGACTGGTGCGGCGCTTTATCTTTCCGACGAGGGTGGGCAAGACTGGGCTTACGGTTTTGAGCACATTGGTTTGCGGGACGGCAGCGAGATTCGACTGGGCAACATCAGTCTGAAAGCCGTGCATACGCCAGGTCACACGCCAGAGCATTTGTCGTTCCTGGTGACTGACGGCGCAACTGCCAATGAACCAGGGTTTTTCTTGACCGGAGATTTTGTTTTCGTTGGCGATCTTGGTCGCCCCGACCTGCTCGACGAGGCGGTAGGTGGTGTAGACACCCGTTTTTTTGCAGCAAAGCAACTGTTCAAAAGCCTGCAAGAAAAGTTTTTGACCCTGCCTGATTACGTCCAGGTTTTCCCAGGTCACGGTGCGGGCAGTGCTTGCGGTAAAGCACTGGGTGCGGTGTCCTCGAGCACCGTTGGTTACGAACGTCGTTTTGCCTGGTGGGTTTCGTACCTCGAGCAAAATGATGAGGTGGGTTTTGTGCAGGCTTTGCTGGCTGGTCAACCCGACGCCCCCAGTTACTTTGGGCGCATGAAACGCCAAAACAAAGCCGGAGTAAACATCCTGGGTCATCTGCCTAGACCCGTTTTTCACAGCTCTGCAAACCTCAGTTCGGCATTGCGACTCGAGGCGGTGCTGTTGGTTGACACGCGACCTCGAGCGGAGTTTCAAAGCGCTGCCGTCCCTGGTTCGTACCACTTGCCCTCGGGTAAGAACTTTGTCACTTGGGCAAGTTGGTTGATTGACCCCGAACAAGAAAGGCGAGACATCGTGCTGGTCGCCCGTGATCTGCTCGAAGCCACACGTTTGCGCGATGCCTTGCTGCGGGTCGGTATTGACCTTGTGATTGGTTATGTTTTGGGCTTGGTCGGCTTGCCACTTAAGCCACAACAACCGATCAGTGTTCAGGAAGCCAGAACCAAACTCAAAGAATTTTTTGTGCTCGATGTCCGCACCCAAGCCGAATTCGAGGCGGGTCATATTGACGGCGCAACCCATATTCACGCGGGTCGCTTACTCAATAATCTCGAGCGTATTCCCAAAGACCGTCCAGTTCTTGTGCACTGTCAAAGCGGAGCACGTTCGGCTGCCGCCATCAGCGCGTTGCGGGCGGCAGGTTTGAGCAACCTGCTCGAACTCGAGGGTGGTTATGAAGCTTGGACGAAAGCGGTTTTGGTTGGCGTGTAGCAGATCAAATGGCGGCAATCCATGACCCTCGTGTTGTTTCTCGAGGCGATGGCACTGGGTCTGCCGGTTGGTTTGGCGCTTGGGCTGGTTGGAGGAGGCGGTTCGATCTTGACCGTACCAATTTTGATTGGTGTTTTCGGATTAGCGCCCAAAGCTGCCACCAGCGCCAGTCTGGTGATTGTTGCCCTGAACGCCACGACTGCCTTGCGCGGTTATTTTAAAGCCAAACTGGTGCAATACCGCATGGCATTGACCCTAACCATGACCGGTTTGCTTGGCTCGTACGTGGGCACAGCCCTGAACCACAGCGTCAATCCTCAAATTTTGACACTGGCTTTCGTGGGCTTGATGGTGTTCATCGCCGTGCGAATGCTGCGAGACACCAACATCACTCGAGCATCTTTACCAGTTTCAACCTCTATTCTCAAAATGCTTCTGGCAGGAAGTCTGATCGGTTTAACCACCGGTTTTTTTGGGGTTGGCGGCGGCTTTATTATTGTTCCAGCCCTGTTGATGCTGGGTTTGCCGATGCGTCACGCCGTACCCACCAGTTTGTTGGTGATTGCGCTCAACAGCCTGGTCGCCCTTGCCATGCGCTTGCTTGTAGGCAGCGAAGTTCCACTGGGTTTTGCCTTACCCATGATTTTGGGCGGTGCGATTGGTTCGAGTCTGGCGGTCTTGATCGCTCCCAAGCTTGGAAATATCGTGCTTTCCAAAATCTTTGCAAGCTTGATTCTCGTGCTGGCGGCATATCTGGCATTTTCAACCTTGAGCGCCTAACTCGAGTTATCCTGCATGAACATCTTGCGGCTCGAGATGGGGAGAAGCCATGAAAATTTCAGACCTGAACTGGATGCAACTCGAGCAATACTTAAAACACGATGATCGCTGTGTTTTGCCGCTCGGCAGTACCGAACAACACGCTTACCTCAGCCTGAGCGTGGACAGTATTTTGGCGGAACGTATCAGTCTCGAGAGTGCTGCACCGATCAGTATTCCTGTTTTTCCTGTTTTGGCGTATGGCATCACACCGTATTTTCGTGCCTACCCTGGCAGCATCAGCTTGCGGGTCAAAACGTACTTGAGCATTATCAAAGATATTTTGGACGGGTTGCTCGAGCAAGGATTTAAACGTATTTTAATTGTCAATGGGCACGGCGGCAACACGCCCGCCCAGGGTTTTGTCGGCGAATGGATGGCAGATCATCCTGGCGTGCAAGTCATGTTTCACAATTGGTGGAGAGCACCAAAAACTTGGGATAAAGTCCAAGCGATTGATCCGGTGGCTTCGCACGCCTCCTGGATGGAAAATTTTCCTTGGACACGACTTGAAAATGTTCCAATGCCCGAAGTGCAAAAACCGATGGCAGATTTTACTCGGTTAAATCTGCTTGACCCAAAAAAATTACGCGAAGACCTTGGTGATGGGAATTATGGCGGCTTGTACCAACGCTCCGACAGCGACACGCAAGCGCTTTGGGATGTTGCGGTGGCGGAAACTCGAGAGTTGCTCGAGCACGGTTGGGTATAACCATTAAGGCTTGAAGGCTGTGCTAGCATAACCGCATGATTCAGGTTCTCGAAGCCATGTTTGATGGCGAGGTTTTCCGTCCTGTTGGTGCGGTCAAACTGGCAGCCAACACAAAAGTACAACTGGTCATTCAAACCCCTTCAGATCAGTCTGACGTTTCTTTTTTGGACGTTGCCGAGCAGCTTCAACTTGAAGGTCCAAGCGATTGGTCTGTACGTGTAGATGATTATTTAAATGCTGATTTAAAACATGATTGAAGTTTTTTTGGACACGTCTTACGCCATTTCGTTGGCGGTGGCTTCGGATCAATTGCACCCTCGAGCGTTGGCATTGGCGCAACAACTTCGCAACGACAAAACCCGTTTGGTGCTGACTCGAGCGGTGATGCTCGAGATCGGAAATTCTTTATCAAAAGCGCGTTATCGCAACGCTGCGATTGCTTTATTGAACGCGCTCGAAGTTGATCCGTTGGTCGAAATTGTTGAACTGAATTTAGAAGATTACCAAGCGGCTTTTGCTTTGTTTCAGCAGCGCTTTGACAAAGAATGGGGTTTGGTGGATTGCATTTCGTTTGTGGTCATGCAGCAACGCGGGTTGTACGAGGCATTAACGGCAGATGGACATTTTGTTCAAGCTGGTTTTCGGGCATTGTTGATCGAGCATGATCAGGAGGGTTTTTGAATCTTCGATTTGACGACAAAACAGTGATCGTAACGGGTGCGGCGCACGGCTTTGGTCAAGCCATCGCGCTTGCCTTCTCGAGTTTGGGCGCACGGGTTTACGCTTGGGATGTCATCGCCCACGAACTCGAGCTGACCAAAGCCAAAGCCACGGGTCACTGTGAGGTTCAGGTGGTTGATGTCACCAATCCAACCGCCGTGCTCGAGGCGACCCAATCGATTGGGCAAGTGGATATTTTGGTGAACAACGCGGGCGGGGTGCTTGGACAGGTTGGCAAGCCTCTCGAGACGGTCAGTTTTCAGGAATGGAACGACATTGTTGCCGTCAACATGAGTGCGGCTTTTTACACATCTCAAGCGGTGGCTCTTGGCATGAAAGCCGCCCGTTGGGGTCGGATCGTGAACATTGCCAGCGGCGCGGGTTTGGGTCCGAGTTTAACGGGCATTCAAGCCTATGCCACCGCCAAAGCGGGTCTGGTCAACCTGACGCGCCAACTGGGTCACGAACTGGGCGCGTGGAACATCACGGTCAACTGTATTGCGCCAGGTTTTGTGCGTTCCAACGCCAACACCGAACGCCAATGGGAATCGTATGGGCAAGCAGGGCAGCAGCAGTTGCTCGAGGGAATTGCACTGAAACGCCTTGGCACGGCTTCAGACATTGCGAACAGCGTCTTGTTTTTCGCCTCCGATTTGTCGGCTTGGATTACGGGTCAGGTGCTCAGTGTGGACGGCGGCAAGTAGGCTCGAGGTTGTTGTCCTACAATCCTTGCCCTTGTTGCACAGTAAACTAAACCTGTGAATCCAGCGCCCGTCCATCCCAAACCCGCCATTGTCCTCGTCAGCCCCAAAGGTTCTGATAATGTTGGCAGTGTCGCTCGAGCCATGAAAAATTTTGGTTTGACCGATTTGCGCATTGTTCAACCGCGTTGCAACCTCGAGCAGGCGCACATGATGGCGGTTCATGCGGTGGATGTGATTGAGAACGCGGGTATTTTTGAATCGTTACTGGAGGCGGTGGCGGGTTGCGATTTGATTGCGGCAACCACAGCGCGTGTGCGGCGCGATCACAGTTTGCCGATCACGCCGCGTGAAGCCGCGCCGAGGTTTACGCACGCCATCTCGAGTGCGGTGGTCTTTGGACGCGAAGAACACGGACTTTTTAACGAAGAACTCGATTTGTGTCACGTCCATATTCGCATTCCCACCGATGCCGATTACGTCAGCATGAATCTGGCGCAGGCGGTTCAGGTGATTGTTTACGAACTGATGCTGGGGCGCACGAACCTCGAAGTGATGCCCAAACCATTTCAAAACGAACCCGCAAATCGTGTCACGCTCGAGGGGATGTACGCGCACCTTCTCGAGTTTATGCTCGAGGTTGGCTATACCGATGCTGACCGTCAGGCGCATACCTTGCGGCGTTTTAGAATGATGCTTGACCGTGCGGTGTTGACCAAACACGATGTCTCGTTTGTGCGCGGTTTACTCTCGCAAGGCTTGTGGGCATCGCGTAAAGCCAGGGGTTTGGGGATTCCTGGCACAGTGCCTTACCCTCGGGTGGCAGAGGAAATGACAGGGGAGACCGAATGAACCCGAGTCGCCGTAGTTTCTCGCCGCTCGAGGTGATTAAACGCGGTTTGGATTTGTTGCGCCCAAACGCCGAACCTGGCGCGTTGTACCGTCGGGTGCGGTTGTTGCAAGCGTTTTTGCCGATACTGATTATTCTGGTGGTGATCGCTTATCAAATGTTGGTGGTGCGGCTCGATCCGACCCGTACAACTTTCTGGCTCGAGATGTTGTTCTACGGCATTCTTGGTCCGCTGGCGACATTTTTTTCAATCGGTTGGATCAGTTCCGAGGTGCAGGTGCGTGAACGTGCCGAAGAGGACTTGCGCGATTTGTACCTCGAGCTTTCAGAGTCTCACCGTCGGCTTGCCGAGATTCAGAAAGTCACGCGCAGCGTTTCAGAGGCGCAAGACATTGGGGCGGTGCTTGAGGCAGCCATTCAAGGTTTGGTCAATGCCGTCGGCGCGAGCGCGGGCGCAATCATGCTCGAGGGTGGTGTGGTGCGTTCGGTTGGACTTGAACCTCTACCCTCAGAGGTCAATGACCTCGAACCCGTGCGCAACAGTTGGGACACCCTCGAGCGACCCTCAGGTTGGGCTGGCGCAACCAACCGTCTCAGTTTGCCGTTGCGCTGGGGCGAACGTTTTCTCGGCGCGACGCACCTGTACTTTGCTGGAATGCCCAGCGCCGAATCCAAAGAGTTGCTCGAGATTCTGGTCGGCGAACTCTCGGTTGCGATCGAAGCCGCCCAAGCCCGTACCCGTGATCTTTTAACGCTGTTCGAGGTGGATCGCAGCATTCGTGCAGAATCGAACCTCGAACGGCTTCTGGAGGCGGTTTTGGTACGCATCAGGGATCGTGTGAACGCCCAAGCCACGGCGGTTTACCTGACCGACGACGAGAACCACCTGACCCTGGCCTGGGGGCGCGATTCTGCGGGGAATGTCGTTCGGGCTGGCTTCGAGCACGGGTACGCGGTCGGCAAACTCGCGCAGGCGGTCAGTCGTGAGCGCTCGAGTTTGCTGGTCAACGACCTCGAGCATAGTGAGATGTTTGACCTTGAAGATAGCGTGCTGACCAATTCCAAAGCCGCAATTGGTTTGCCGCTGCTGGCAGATTCCGAATTGGTCGGTGTGATCGTGCTCGGGCATGACAAAGCCAATGCCTTTGACGCTCGAGAGTTGCCGCTTCTCGGACTTCTTGCTAATCAGGTGACCTTGGCAGTCCGAAATGCAAAGGCGTACTTGTACTCCGAAGAGCTGGCAATTTTTGACGAACGCAACCGCATCGCCCGCGAAATTCACGACGGTATCGCGCAATCCCTGGCGTTTACCGCCATGAAACTGGATTTGGCGAGCCGTTTGCTCGAACGCGACCCAACGCGGGTGCAATCTGAACTCGAGACGGCTAAAAATACCTTGCGCGAACAAATCAAAGAAGTCAGGCGAAGCATTTTTGCCCTTCGCCCGATTGACCTCGAGCGGCTGGGTTTCCTCGAGACCATCAAAGGTTACGTCAAAGATTTTGGCGAGCAAAACCGCGTTCAAGCCACCCTCGAGATTCTGGGAGAGCCGCAACTTTCACCGACCAATGAAGCCGTGATGTTCCGCATTTTGCAAGAGGCTCTGAATAACGTTGCCAAGCACAGCAAAGCCAAAACCGTCAATGTCAGCTTAAACGTGGACTCGAGCGGCACGCGCCTGAGCATCAGCGATGACGGTTTGGGTTTTGACCCAGCCGCTTTAACGGGGGTCGTCTCGAGCGTCGGTGGTCTTGGTTTACAGCAAATGCGTGAACGCCTGCAAGCCAGAGGCGGACAGTTCGAGTTTCGCTCGAGCGTCGGTGCTGGAACTCGAGTGACGGCGGTATTGCCTTAAAGTTTATTTGATTGGAAACGTAAAATCGTTGCTTTCGCCGTCCGTATGACAGGTAATGCACATCGAAATTTTCCCGCGCTGGATTTCACCTTGCGGGTTTTTGATGATCGTTCCGGTTTTAGGCTCGAGCATGAACCATTCCCAGTTGCCAGCGTTGGGGCTAAAACCTTTGGCGCGTTTGACCATCGCGGTTGCCGCGCCAACCAGCGTTCCATCCGCCAAGCGAGATTGTTTGGCAATGATCGTGCCAACAGGATATTGACCGTCGGCTTTACGTTTTGCATTGTCTTTCACAAAAATGTACCGCGTCACCGCAGGATTTTTGGCATCGTGCGCCATGTCCAGTTGATCGCTCGCACCCGTGGTTGTACCCATCAAAGCCCATTTTTCGTAACCCGCAAAATCGCTATCTCGAGCATCAAAATCGCTCGGTTCGCCGCCACCAAATAAAGCACAAGAACCTAAAGTTAAGCTGACAGCAATACCAGTCAATGCAATCTGAATGCCGTTAAACTTGTTCATCGTTTGCTCCTCTTTTGACTCTGGGTGCATTGAGCCTACACCCAACCGAGTCGGCTTTGTTTTCATTCAATTCATTTACGAAAGAATCTGGTTTTGGGTTCAAATGCTCGAGATTCTTAATCTGCCAGCGTAAACTAAACCCATGAACCCACGGCGCAACACCAGACAACGCGAAACGATTCTCGAGGTGATTCAACAAGCAAACGGTCCGCTTGCCGTTCCTGAGATTCTCGAGCGTTCCCGAAGCGAGATTCCTGGTTTGGGACTGGCGACGGTCTACCGCACTTTAGCGCTCTTAAAAGAGGGCGGACAGGTGCTTGAGGTCAATTTACCAGGCGAGGAATCGCGTTTTGAACCTGGCACGCGCCATCATCACCATCATCATTTTGTCTGCCAGACTTGCCATAAAGTTTTTGAACTCGAGACTTGCCCAGTTGGGATTCCTGCGGGCAGCGTCCTGCCTGGCGGCTTTCGCGTGGCAGATCATCATTTGACCTTGTATGGTTTTTGTCCGCAGTGCGATGTTAGAAAGGCAGCATGAATTTATTACGTGTTTTGTTGGTCTTAACGCTGTTTCTCGGTTTTGGTTTCGCCCAAACCGATCCCAACCAAGTTCAGGGCGTTGACCCCAGTCAATCCGAAGTGATGCCCGAAATTCCTGGTATCAAAGGCACGGTTTCAGCCCTGATTCCCAGCACCTCGAGCCAGATTGGTGATGTGCGGGTCAAACTCGAGACTGGGCAGACGGTAGATGCAATTGACGACATTGGTCTGGCAAAAGTTGGCGATACCGTCGAAGTCGTAGAATCCCAAACTGCCACGGGTGGCACAGCCTTTCACCTTTCACCAGGCGATGACCCGCCGTACCTCGAGGGACGGGTGATTCGTATTGTCAGTGCACCCAAAGACCCTGCCGCGCCACAAGACCTCGAGGTTCGGCTGAGTTCTGGGAAATTGATTACAGCATCTGACGACAACCGACGTTTTAAAGTGGGTGACACGATTGAAATTTACCCAACGCTCGGACCTGGCAACGAATTTATTTTTTACGCCAGCGATTTTATCAGACGCACCCCAATCGCTATTTTGATCGTTGTGTTCGTGATTGTCGCAGGCATTGTTGGGCGTGGCAAAGGTTTGCGTGCCGTGCTTGGTATGGCGTTTAGTTTGGGCGTGATTATCCTCGCCATGATTCCCGCCATCGTCAGCGGTACGAATCCCGTGTTGGTTGCCGTGTTTGGTGCAAGTGCGATTCTTGCCAGCAGCGTGTACTTCGTCCACGGTTTTAACTGGACTGCCTCGAGCGCCCTGGTTGCC
>JANMUC010000082.1:0-8632 GCA_031391225.1 Deinococcales bacterium | reverse complement strand
TACGAAAGCCTTTAGCTTTAATCCAAATACCTTGTTGCATGAAGACGTGAAGAACGGCAAAATTCCCAGCGACAGTGCCATTGTCAGCGGTTTTATTACGTTTCACGTCGGGATGCGTCTGATCGGTCAATCTTACAAAATGCTCGAGCAAGGTGGAGATGTCTTTCAACCCATTTCTAGCGCTATGGCGGGGCTTCTCAACTCGAGTTTTGGACCGACAGCCAGCGCGATAGAACTCGGGCGACACATCGGTTTTTGGGGCGCTCTGGGCAGCATTTTGTTGTTCCTGCCATACTTTGCCCGCAGCAAGCACATTCATATTTTTATGGCAACCGTCAAATACTCGCTCGAGCGCAGACGCAACGGTGAAAGCTTGGGCAGTGGGGTGCTGCCTGCCATGAATTTAGAGGCTGAAACTTTTGGGGCGGCAAAACTCGAGGAACTGTCTTTCGCAAGGTTGCTTGATGCGTATGCCTGTATTCAATGCAATCGCTGCCAAGATGTCTGCCCAGCCAACGTCACGGGCAAGGCGCTCTCCCCTGCCGCGCTCGAGATCAACAAACGCATGGAACTCAATCACTTGATCGGCTCGCCGTTCGAGTTACGCCCAGCTTTTATAAACGGCGCACCAAGCCCGCGTGGGTTGCTCGAGTTTGCGATTTCTGAAGAGGCGGTTTGGGGTTGCACGACTTGCGGGGCGTGCATGGAAGTTTGCCCGACCCAAAACGAGCAGATGCTGGATATTGTGGACATTCGCCGCGAACGCGTGATGATGCAAGGCGAGTTTCCAAAGCAACTCCAAAGCGCTTTTACAGGCATGGAACGCCAGGGCAACCCGTGGGGCATCTCGAGCGAAAAACGCATGGAATGGGCGGAGGGTTTGAACGTGCCGACCATCGACCAGAATCCAAACCCTGACGTGTTGTACTGGGTTGGCTGCGCCGCAAGCTACGACCCGAGCGCCCAAAAAACATCTCGGGCTTTTGTGCAATTGCTCGAGAAAGCGAACGTGAATTTTGCGGTCTTGGGCAAGAAAGAAAGTTGCACGGGTGACACCGCAAGGCGTGCTGGCAACGAATATTTGTATGTCGAAATGGCGAGCAAAAACGTGGAAGTTTTAAACACCGTCAAACCCAAATTGATCGTTGCCACCTGCCCACACTGCATGAACAACATCGGCAACGAATACAAACAACTCGGCGGGGATTACACCGTCATGCACCACACGCAGTACCTCGAGCAACTGGTCAGCCAAAAACAACTCGACGCGATTCCGTCACTCGAGGGCAGCATTACCTATCACGACCCGTGTTATTTGGGACGGCACAACGGCGTTTACGACGCGCCGCGCGAGGTCATCAACAGCATGGGTTTGGAGATTCTTGAACTCGAGCGTCACCATGAAAAAAGTTTTTGTTGCGGCGCGGGTGGGGCGCAATTTTGGAAAGAAGAAGAACACGGCACGGAACGCGTTTCTGACAACCGATTCAATGAAATCAAGCACACGCTCGAGGGACAAGAAACCAAAACTGTTGCCGTCGGTTGCCCATTCTGTAAATCCATGCTGGCATCCAGCCCCGCCGCGCAAGACAGTGGCGTGGCGATTCGGGATGTGGCGGAATTAATGCTCGAGAATCTCGAGAAAGGCAGAGCAAAAGTTGGGAATGCTCGAGCGAATGATGTTGGGTTTGTAAGTGGGGATGATTAACGTTTCCGACGTATAGTTTTGAGAAACTGCCATAATGCCACCCTCTCTTGACCAGACTCTGTTGACGAATTCAAGAAATTTGTTTTTTTGGGCAATAAACACCTCTTAAACCCAATCCAAAACGTAAAATCCATCGTAAAAGCGCCCTTCCCACGAGATCGTAACACTATTCAATCCCAGATCATCAAAACCGATTTCGCCAACAAAGTCTGACCATAAAACGCACCTTGCGGATATGGTCGCTCATCCCCGACCCTTCTTGACCTTAAAGCAGCACCTGCTTGATGCCAAAATGCACCTGACGGGCGGCATCGCTTCTTGATGCCAAAATGCACCTGACGGGCGGCATCGCTTCTTGCTCGTAAGACAGCACCTGGCGGGCTACTCGCGCTGACGGGCTGGGAGCGCTTCTCCCGCTGGTGGGAGAGGGAAGTTTTGTTGCTTTCTCGAGAGAGAGACGAATATTGGATTTCACAGATCCTTTTTTATTTTTTGGCAGCCTCGAGTGCCATCGTTATATTCTTCAATCCCAGCTCGAGGTCACTTGTGGTTGCCCAGGAGTAACCAAGGCGAAAATGCTGGTCTGGGACGGTCACGCCATCACTTTGCTCGAACCAGTGTCCAGGTCCGACGAACGTGCCTGAAGCCTCTAGAATTTTGTAAAACTTGGGAATATCAATGCCGTCTGCAATTTTTGGAAAGCACACCACGCCACCGCTCGGTTCGACCCAGGTTAAGTGCTTTTGCTCGAGCATCCAAGCTTTCAGGATGGCGAAATTCGTTTTGATGGTGGCGCGGGTTGGCTCGAGGATGGTGTCGCGTTTCATAAATACTTGGTAGGCAACTTCTTCGTCGAGCACGGAATTGCCGATCAAAATTTGTTCTTTGGCTGCCAAAAACTTTTCTTGTAAGTTCTTGTCGCCACATATCAGCCAACCCATGCGAATTCCAGGCAAGCCATAACTCTTGGACATGCTCGAGACGCTGATGGCGCGTTTGGAAAGGCTGGCGGCAAGCGGAGCAATACTCTCATAGTTCATGTCGCGGTAGGTTTCGTCGAACAACAAATACGCGTTGCTGGCTTGTACAATGTCAATCACGTTGCCAAGATTGGCTCTGGTCATGACTGTTCCTGTTGGATTGTGCGGGTTGGTCAGGCTAACCAGTTTGGTGTCAGGTGTGATCTGGCGTTCGAGTGCGTTCAGGTCAAGCTTGAAACCATCTTCAAAATGCAAATCCAGGTAATCAATTTGTGCCCCGATGGCTTTTGGAGTCTCGAGGTTGGTGGCGTAATTTGGGCGCATCACCAAGATGCGGCTGCCCGCGTTTAACAGACTGCTGTGAATGATAAACAAGGCTGCCGCCGCGCCAGGGGTTAACAGTACGTCGTCAGGCTGAAGGTTGGCGTCCAATGCCAACGCTTGGCGCAACTCGAGTTTGCCACGGTGATCGCCGTACGCCAGCACCAAGTCTTCAAGATCAATCCCCAAGCTCGAGAATTTCAGGTCGGTCACGGAACTTTCGGCAAGGTTGTACTTGATGCGCTCGTACCCGAATTGTTCGGGGCTTTCGATTTCAATCGGCATTCGACGGTAATCCATGCGTCATGATACGTGATGCTCGAGTCAAAGATCAGTCTTATTTTTTGAGAATGTGAACCCGAAATGGCTTCTCTCACGCAAGCTTTGGTAATCTCGAGTTGGTTTTCAAAAAAGGAGGCAATATGAATACGTTTGGTTTGAAAAAATGGTTGATTGTCCTGGTGGCGTTTTTCGGTTTCGCTTCATTGGGTTCGGCGCAGAAACTCGATGTGGGTTTCCATTTCGGCAGCAATCCTTATTTTTCGAGTATTGGTGGAAATTTGGGCGTGGCGTTCTCGAGCACCTTGGGTTTGAGGATTGATTTGGATTTGGCACTTGGAACGGGCGGCGGTGGCAATTTGAACGCCAGTTTCGGACTTGATGCCAATCTGATTTTCCGTTTCCCATTGTCTTCAACGGGTTCGGATTTGTATCTGGGTCCTGGACTTTTCCTTGGTGTGCAGGGTGGTGGCGCGACTTTTGGCATCGGGGTGTTGCTCGGGATCGAAATTCAACTTGCACCAAAAGTTGGTTATTTTGTCGAAACCAGTCCGTTGTTTATCGCGTTCACCAACCCAGTTCAGTTCTTTCTGGGTTCGGTCATGTTGCGCACAGGTCTGAATTTCTACCTCTAAAATTTCAAATTGATCAAAGCTCGAGGGGCACGCTTCTCTCGAGCTTTTTTGTAGCTCGGGCTTGCGTTTTTCCCGAATTCTTTTATACTAAGTTCAACTTTTAACTTGCTAAGCTCTTGGCGCTCGCATACCGCCTGAAGGACGTGCATTCATGACCGAAAAACCTTGGCTTCAACATTACGACAAAGGCGTGCCACACGATTTGCATTACCCAGAAGCCGCCATCACTGGTCTTCTCGAGGGGGCAACAAAGCGGTTTCCGAACAACATGGCACTCGAGTTTCTGGGTTTTTCCATGACCTACGCCCAACTGTGGCTTTCAGTTCAAAAATTTGCCACAGCATTGCAGCAACTCGGCATTAAAAAAGGTGATCGGGTGGCAGTCATGCTGCCCAACAGCCCGCAATTTGTGATCTCGTTTTTTGGGGCGACCTTGGCTGGGGCGGTGGTCGTCAACACCAGTCCGTTGTACGTGGCACGCGAACTCGAGCATCAATTAAAAGATTCTGGCGCAGAAACGTTAATCATATTAAGCAATTTCTTCCCCCGTTACCGCGAAATCGCCGCGAATGTACCAGTCAAGCGCGTGATTGTCACTGGCATCGAAGATTACCTGCCATTTCCCAAAAACGTTCTGTACCCAATCAAAGCCCGACGTGAAAAAACCTGGGTCAGCGTTAAAAAAGAACAACACATTTTTTTCTTCAAACACCTGCTCGAGAAATACCCAGCAAACCCTGAAAATGCCAGGGTGCAAGCCGATGATCTGGCGTTGTTGCAGTACACGGGCGGCACGACCGGAACGCCCAAAGGGGCAATGCTCACGCACCGAAATTTAATGGCGAACGTTTTTCAAGCCGCCGCCTGGATCACCGACACCCGAGACGGTCAAGAAGTCATGCTTGGCGTGATTCCGTTCTTTCACGTCTACGGCATGACCGTCGCCATGAATCTGGCAATCAAACAAGCCGCCAGCATTATTTTGATTCCTCGTTTTAACACCAAAGATGTGCTTGAGGCGATTCAAAAACACCGTCCGACCACCTTCCCTGGCGTGCCAACCATGTACATTGCGATCAACAATTACAAAGACATCAAAAAATACGACCTCTCGAGCATCAAATCTTGTCTTTCTGGGGCTGCTCCCTTGCCGCTCGAGGTAGGACGCACGTTTGAGGGTTTGATTGCAGGTACTTTGGTCGAAGGCTACGGTTTGACCGAAGCCAGTCCGTGCACGCACAACAACCCTCTACTGGGTCAAAAACCCGAAGGCAGCATCGGTTTACCTTTGCCAGGCATCGATTGCCGCATCGTCAACGAGCTTGGGCAAAGCGTTGCCACGGGCGAAATTGGCGAACTGGCGGTATGCGGTCCAAACGTCATGCAAGGGTACTGGCAACGCCCCGATGAAACCGCCAAGTGCATCCGCGACAGCCTCGACGACGGTCAAACCCCAGGACGTTGGTTGCTGACGGGCGACATGGTGCGCATGGATTCTGAAGGCTATTTTTACATCGTGGACCGCAAAAAAGACATGATCGACGCCTGTGGGTACAACGTTTACCCCAGGGAGGTCGAAGAGGTTCTGTATCAGCACCCCAAGGTCAAAGAAGCCGTGGTGGTTGGCGTGCCAGATGCGTACCGAGGCGAAACGGTCAAAGCTTACGTGGTCTTAAAAGACGACCAAACCGCCACGGAAGCCGAAATTCTCGAGTTTTGCAAATTGAAACTTGCCCCGTACAAGACCCCAAAGTTGCTCGAGTTTAGATTTGAGCTTCCCAAAACCTTGATTGGTAAAATATTGCGTCGGGCGCTGTTGGAAGAGGAAAAAGCCAAAATCAAAATGGCTGCCGAGACGCCCGCTTAAGAAGATTGTGGTTAAAAACGCTCAACTCGAGCTAGAATGACAGTCTTGATGAGCAAGGTAGCGCCAGCCAAGATTTTAGTTGTCGATGACGATGTGTCCACACGGACGCTGCTCGAGCTGATTCTCAGCTCTGGCGGGCATGAAGTGACGCTGCTAAACGACGGACGCGAGGCGCTGGCATACCTGAAAACCAACACGCCAGAATTGATTGTGATTGACGTGAACATGCCAGTTCTGGACGGCATTGAGGTTTGCTCGAGGATCAAAAAACTGCCGCGTTTCAAGAAGATTCCGGTGATCGTTCTGACCTCGATGAACGACGCCGAAACCCGTACTCGAGCGACCGAAGCCAACGCCAGCGAAATTGTTTATAAACCCTTGACGGGCAAAAATTTTTTGCAAACCATTCAAGGTTTTTTGCAAGCACCTCCAGTTGAAATTGACGGTTTAAACAAGTGGTAAAAACCATTAACGCTCAAGATTCTGTTTGTCACCCAAACAATCTTCGACACGTTTATTTGCACAATCCCATGAGAAGCACACTCACACGCCAAGCCTCAAAAAACACTACACTGCGCTCGAGGTCTATATGAACACCGTGTTAAGAATTTTCAAGGTTTTGGTCGCCCTGCTGATGGTCGCCGCGATTTCGGGCGCAGCCATCGGGGCAACATTTTTGCTGCGCTGGGGACGGAACCTGCCCGACATCAGGCAACTGGACCAGTTAAGGCTTGAAGGCACCACCAAAGTTTATGCTCGAGATGGCACTGCAATGGGCGTTTTGGCACCAACCGTCAACGGTGAACGACTTGACCGCAGCCCAGTCAAACTCGATGAGGTTTCGCCGATGGCGGTGGCTGCCGTGATCGCCGCCGAAGATGCCGAATTTTTTAAGCATTACGGTTTTAACCCTGTGCGCGTCGGCGCGAGTTTGTACCAAACGTTTTTTAAGGGCAATCAACAAGGCGGCTCGACGATTACCCAACAATTGATGCGCAACACGCTGTTAAACCAAGAGCAAACCGCCGAACGCAAAATCAAAGAATTGATGCTGTCCGTCGAGTCTGAGCGCTACTTTACCAAAGCCGAAATTCTAACCGCCTACTTAAACGTTGCGTTCTGGGGCGGCAACATTCGCGGGATTCGCGCCGCCGCCAAATCGTATCTCGGCAAAGATCCAATCAATTTAACGGTCACCGACGGCTTGTATCTCTCGAGCTTGATTCCTTCGCCCAACGTTTTCTTTCAAAATCTATGTCGCACCCGCGAGGGCATGAAGATTCGTTTGAAACGCATGATCGAAGAAAAATGGATCACCAAGCGCGAAGGTGATGCCGCATGGCGCGTCAAACTTGTGCCCAAAGGTTGGAGCAATGTGCGTTACGACGCAAATGGTAAACTCTTGGGTTGCTCGAGCAAAACCGGTCCGAACAGACCAAAATTGGTCAACCCCAGGGTCAACATTGTCGAAGAGATTCGGACTTCTTTAGCGCCGTATTTTATGTACGAAATCCGGAAGATTTTAAACTCGCCAAAATACAACGACAAAGCCTTCTCTGGCGGTGGTTTGCGGGTTTACACCACGCTTGATCCAAAAGCCCAAAAAGCTGCCGAAGCGGCGGTGGTGAACGCCAGAAAACCGTGGGGACAAAAAGAAGCTGAGATTGCCACAGTCGGTATCAATCCGTACACGGGCGAAATTCTGGCAATGGTTGGCGGCACAGATCAATCCGGCGCAGATCAGTACAACCGAACCAACAGTTCACAATTTCAACGCAGCCCAGGCTCGAGCATCAAACCACTGCTGTACACGTTAGCAATCGAAAAAAATTATGAACAGTGGAGCAACTTCTCAAACCGCCCAATCCGAACTTTCGTGTTGGGTACACCCGCCAGAGATGGTTGCCCCAGAAATTATTACTGTCCAAGAAACTTTGACAACAGCATTTCTGAACCGCTCGTGCCTTTAAGAAAATCACTCGATTGGTCACTCAACCTCCCAACCATCAACGTGGCTAAAACGGTGGGTTATGACGCGTTTCGTGACAAACTTCGGTTACTTGGTTTTACTGTTCCAGATCAATTGCCACTCTCGAGTCCAATTGGTGGTATCGAAGTCACGCCACTGCAAATGGCAACTGCTTTTGCCAGTTTGGTTAACGGTGGTTTTTGGATCGAACCCTCGTATATTCGGCGCATTGAAGACAGCGAAGGTCGAGTGCTTTATCCTGCCAGCGACGAGGACAAACCCAAACAACGTCGCGTTTGGACGCCCCAAGCCGCATTTGTGGGCTTGGACATGATCAAAGGCGTCGTTTACGACCCGCCAGGTTTAAGCGAACAACTTGCCAAAGACGCCAAAATTTCTGGACGCACCATCGCTGGTAAAACAGGCACCACCAACGATGTCAAAGACATGTGGTTTGTGGGAACAACCCCAACCATGACCGCCGCCGTCTGGATGGGACACGACCAACCCAAAAACATGGGTTACCGAACCTATTCTGGCGAATGGATGCCAATTATCTGGAAGCGATTTATTGAAAATGCCTTGGCGGGAACACCACCAGGCGCGTTTAGACGACCAAAATACATTAGCTACCGAAATATGTTCGGCGTCAACATGGCATATGCCTACCGTCAAGAAAGCTTAAAACAAAGTACACCCGCCTCAGCAGTCCCCGAAATAGAAGCCGATACCGTCACCAACCGCCCAGAAGTTTCAGAATTACCCACCAGCAACGAAGCTCGAGTCACCATTGCCCTCGACAATTGCAAACGCAACGTGGCTCAAGTTCCACCTCGAGCCGACGAATTCACGACCACGAATTGCCTTGTCATG
>JANMUC010000064.1:0-2946 GCA_031391225.1 Deinococcales bacterium | reverse complement strand
ACGCCGGTGGAGAGGTCTTCCAGGTCAATAACTGCATCCTGCAATTTCAGCAACTGCTTGCGACGGTACTCGAGGTCGTTCATGCCAGGACCGCCCAGCCCACCGCGCCCGTAATTGCCGACCATCAACATGTCGGGGTCGTTGTAATGCCCGAGGCTGGCATAACTGGCGTACAAATTGTTGGTATCGCTAATGCTCATCACGCTTTGGTCGTCGATACTCGAGGCGATGGCTTTGGAGTCCCAAGCGTCACGAATGTCCCAGGTCGTGCGCCACAAATCGCCAATCCCTGGAATGAAAGGTCTAAACCACCACGAGCACACGCTAAAAACAATAGCTCGAGGCAAGGATTTCAGGGCGACTTGCATGGTTTGGTACTGGGTTTTTTCGTCCAGTGTGGCATTGCAATTGTCGTGTTTGAGGTAATCGACGCCCCAAGCCGCGAATTGCTTGGCATCTTGCAGTTCAAAACCCTCCGAACCCGGAAAGCCGCCACAGGTTTTTGTGCCGCGATCCGAATACATGCCAAACTTCAAACCCAGCGCATGAATCGTGTCGCTCAAAGCTTTGATGCCGTGCGGAAATTTTTGCGGATCAGCCTCTAAATTCCCATTCGCGTCTCGAGCTTTTTTGGACCAGCAATCGTCCATCACCACGAACTTGTATCCAACCTCGAGCATCCCAGTTTTTGCCATTGCTTGCGCCTGAGCCAAGATTTTGCTCTCGTCAATTTGGCAACCAAACGCATTCCAAGAGTTCCAACCCATTGGCGGTGCGTTCAAAAGATTGGTGGTTTGAGCGCTCGTTATTGGCAAACTGATGGGTTGAAGCGTCCAAAACATCAAGACCAACAGACCAAAAACTCGAGCAAGGTTTTGCATGATGAAGCTTATCCTGATTTGAACTCGAGCGAGTTGCAATAAGCCATCATGCCATTCTCGAGAACATCTTTAAATCGTAAACTCGAGGCTCATGAGCACTGTCGTGAAACCACCGAGAGTTCAAATTCCTGTACGCCAGTATTTTGGCTTGCTCGAGCAATATTTAAAGCCACAGCGCCTCAGCGTGATTTTGATGGCGGTGTGTTTGCTGTTCAGTGTGGGTTTGCAGCTTTTAAACCCACAGATTGTACGGTTTTTTATGGATACCGCACAAAAGGGCGGCGCACAATCAGACTTGGTCAAAGCCGCCGCCGTGTTTATCGGCGCATCTTTTTTTCAGCAGGTTTTGAACGTTGGCGCAACCTATTTCAGCACTCGAGTCGGTTGGACGGCAACCAACGCGCTGCGGGCAAACCTGGCAGAGCACTGCTTAAAACTTGATCTCTCATTTCACAAAGCCCGAACCCCTGGCGAGCTGATCGAACGTGTGGACGGCGATGTCAGCACGCTTGCCGCATTTTTCTCGAATTTAAGCATTCACCTTGGCGGCAATGTTTTGTTGCTGCTTGGCGTGCTGGTTGTGATGTTTCTCGAGGATTGGCGGATTGGTGCAAGTCTGAGTGTATTTTCGATTCTAGCAATGGTGCTGTTGGGCTATGTTCGCAATCTGGGAACACCGCACTGGAAAGCTTCGAGGGAACAAAGTGCCAGTTTTTTTGGTTTTATTGGCGAACAACTTTCGGGAACCGAAGACATTCGATCATCGGGCGCGACAGGCTTTGCGATGCACGGCTTTTTTGAACGGTTACAACGCTGGTATCCGAGTATGTGGCGTGGCAACATGCTCGGCGGCAGCATGTGGGTTATTTTTGTTTTTTTGATGGCGATTGGCGAAGCCATCGCGTTCGGGGTTGGAGCAAGTTTGTACCAGGGCAAAGCCATTTCGCTGGGTACGGTGTATTTGATTTATCAGTACACGATGCTGCTGACTGAACCGCTCGATCAGATTCGCAATCAACTCCAAGAATTGCAACGGGCAGACGCCGGAATTTCACGGGTCAACGAATTGCTGAACACCGCTTCCAAGCTCAAAGACGGACAGGGCGCAAATTGGTCTGAGCAGGCACTCGAGGTCGAATTTCGAGCCGTACATTTTGCGTATGAAGATGACGTTAAACTCGAGAAATCCAGTGAAAACACGAGTTCCGAACCTCTGGAAAAAGTGCTCGAGAACATCTCGTTTAAGCTCGCGCCTGGAAAAGTCTTGGGTTTGTTGGGACGCACAGGCAGCGGCAAAACCACCTTGGCAAGATTACTGATGCGATTTTACGACCCGCAGCACGGCGAGATTCGCTTGAACGGCATTCCACTCACCAGCGCGAAACTCGAGGAGGTGCGCAGTCGAGTCACCCTAGTCACGCAAAATGTCGAACTGTTCCAAGCCAGCATCCGCGAAAACCTGAGTTTTTTTGACGAATCCGTCAGTGATGCCCGAATCTGGGCGGCACTCGAGGAACTGGGATTGCACGACTGGGTGCGCAGCCTTCCGAAACAACTGGACACTGAACTTTTGAGCACCAACCTGAGTGCAGGCGAGGCGCAATTGCTGGCATTCACCAGGGTTTTTTTGAGCAATCCAAGCGTCATCATTCTGGATGAAGCCAGCAGTCGCCTTGACCCTGCCACCGAAGCGCTGCTCGAGCGTGCCGTCACCAAACTGCTGGCGGGTCGCACCGCGATTATTATCGCGCACCGTTTGCAAACCATTTTGCGTAGCGACGAAATCTTGATTCTTGAGGATGGAAAAATCCTCGAGTACGGCATCACCAAAATCCTTGGCAACGATCCCAACTCGAGGTTTGCGACGCTTCGGCGCACCGGTTTGGAGGAGGTGTTGGTATGAGCGCAAAACCTCGCAATGTTTGGCAAGTCATGCTCGGTTTGATTCGGATTCAGGCGGGTTTGTACACGATCAATTTAATTCTTTGGGGACTTGTTTTCACCACACCCTTGTTGGGTGGTTTGATCGCCAAATACTTTTTCGACACGCTCGAAAAACGCCCGC
>JANMUC010000045.1:0-21142 GCA_031391225.1 Deinococcales bacterium | reverse complement strand
TTCTGGTGGCGCTGGGCGGTGTGTACGTGGTCAGCGTGCGGGCGTTTCCAATTCAGGGCGAATTGATGAAAAACGCGGTTGGCTTCATGACGCTGGCGTTTCAAGGTTTTGTGATCTCGGGCGTTGGGATTCGCATGGCATTCCCGACGGTCAGTTTTGAAGGTCCTGGCTTTTGGATTTTGCGCACCGGTCCAATCTCGAGCCGCAATATTGTACTGGCAAAATACTGGGGCGCACTGCCAGCAACCTTGTTGCTGGCGCTGGTGCTGGGGTATTTCAGTGCCAGCAGCTTAAATCTTTCAGCCGTGCTGCAACTCTCGAGCGTCCTGGTGGCAGTCTCGAGTGCTTTGGCGATTACGGCGTTGGGTGTGGGGGTCGGTGCTGCTTTGCCGCGTTTTAAAGCCGATAACCCCGCCGAGGTGGCGGTCAGTGCGGGTGGCTTGTTGTACATGGTGCTGTCACTGTTTTACTCGGGATTTTTGGTTTTGATCGTGTCACGCCCCGCCTACCTTAGTGTCACCCAGCCCAGTCTGTACCCTGGTCTAAGTTATTTTGCCAGTTTTGAGGGCTTCCTGGTGCTCGGTTTGATGCTGGTCTTCACCGTGATTGGTACCATAGCGCCACTCTGGTACGGCTGGGTCAAACTGGACCAGTTTGAATAAAGCGTTTAAAGCGCTGTTTTCAAAGCTCGAGGTGCAAAATCCACACCGCAATTCGTGTTTGTCGCCTAAACTGAATCTCATCAGGTGAACAGGGACGCAAAAAGCGAAACTTTCACCCTTCTGAGGAGACGAACTTGAGTAAAGTCTTAATCGTAGACGATTCTGTTAGCGTTCGCAAAGCGCTCGAGCGCCTGCTTGCCCCACGGGATTTTGATGTCACCAGCGCCTCGAGTGCCGAGCATGCGCTTGAATTGATTGCCACCACCGTTCCAGATTTGATTATTGCCGATGTGGTCATGCCTGGCATGACAGGTTTTGAACTCTGTCAGCGCCTTAAAGCCATGCCCAGTTACAAGCAAATTCCGGTGATCCTGATTTCTGGGATTGTGGACAGCGCCGTGCAAAGCCAAGCCAAAGATTCTGGGGCGGAAAGCGTGGTTTCAAAACCCTTCACGCCAGAAGATTTGTTCCCGCAGATTGACAAGGCAATGGCAAAAGCCGTGACCCTGAACACCAGCAATGCACCGATTGTGATTGAACCTATCGCTCTCGAGCCTGGAGCACCAGCGCCCAAGATTCACTTTGAAACCTATCTCATGCCGCTCTTGGAGAAAGCCGAGATCGAAACCGCTTTGATTGTCACGACCAGCACCGAAGCACAGTTGTTGGCACAAGCGGGGCAAGAAATCAGCAACGGCGAGCTAATAGCCATTTACATTCGGACCTTTATTTCAATCAGTGGCGGTTTGGGACGCAACCTTGAGTTTCCAGAACTGCATGGTCTGGCGCTCGAGTTTAATGGCAAAAGTGTTTTTGTGCAGCGCATCAATGACACCACAGCTTTGGTGCTTTTTATTGGTGGTGCGAACATTCCAAGCACGGTGCGTTACTTGGTTCAACGCCAAATGCCAGGTTTGCAACAAGCCTTGGCGTAAATCAAACTTTCAAAACTGTTGTCTTCAAGAGCAAGTTCGTTTCTTGGAGACACTTTTTTTGAAGCTTATTTCAGAGAACCAAATTCATCCTGTGCTTCCTGAGTTTGTTGCGAGTCATTGTAGACCACTTGGAAACGCCAGGCTGTTCCATTGCTTGGATTAACCGCTCGAGCATCGAAGCAATCTGATGCTTGTTGTGCAATTTTTGGTACATTCCCAGAAAATGATGCAATGGATGGTCAATCAATTCGTAGATCAGGCTTTTCAGAAGTGGTCGGGTCACTTTTTGATCAGACTCGAGGCTCAGGCGCTCTGCGTCAGTTAAGTCCTCGTTGCTCAAGCTTTTAATTTTTGTTTCAATACCTTTTAGGGTGCGTTCCAGACCCAATTCAATATCATTCCACGTCCAGTCTTTTCGCACTTCCCAGGCTTGGTCATTCAGGGTCAAGTAATCGTGGGTATCAATCAATCAATCAATTCTTGTCCATTTTGGCGTGCTTGAATGTTGCCAAGAAATACCTCGAGCCAATAGCTCAGATGGGCAATCTCATCTTTGGGCGACCACTTGTGCAACTGCCCTATTGCGCCGCGCTGGTCTGGGTTTAGGCTGGCAATCAAGGTTTTGAACTCGTTTTCTGAAGCACCAATCAACGTGAGCGCCCATTGCTGTATGTCTTTTTTCATGCTCTGAATTTTACTTCAGATACTCGAGTTCCCAAGTCAGGTCGCGCAACAACCAACCACTGCCCTGCACTTGAATTTCGCCCGTTTGCAAACTTTGAATCAAGTATTGGCGCACATCATTGCCCGAAAAACCCAATTCGAGGACTTCACCCATGTTTCTCGAGCCGTCAAGACAGGCGGGGATATCGGTTATGGTTCTGGAGTTTGGAAGCTTTTGGGTGTTGGCACTGGCATGTTGGATTCTTAAACCGTGCCAAGCAAAACGGTTGGTCAGGCGCAAATCGCCTTGTTGAAGCCAAGGCAGGGTGTTTTGTGCCACCTCAAAACTGCTAACCCCCAGTGCCCTTGCCAAAGAACGAATACTCTTGCCGTTTTGGAATGGGTGCGGAACTGCACCAGCCGCCTGGGTGGGTTCCATGACGCGCGACGGGCTGCCAATGAACGGTAAAATTCGCGCCCATTCGTCGTTCAAACGCGCCCAGTCGGTCATAAACTTTGAAAAAGAAATATCGAAATCGTTTGCCGCCTCGGTCACCGTGGCGTTTGGATAAAATCGAAACTGCCCGCTTGAAAGATGCAGTAAAAAACTTTGAATCGCTTCAAGACCTTGCCAATCTAGGATTTCACCTGAAATGACCTCACCGTTGGCGACTTGTAAATTGAGCGGAACATCAGCCGTAATCTGCACCCGTCCAGATTGCTTGGTCAAGTGAATCAACTCGAGCAAACTAGAAAGGGGCGTGTCTTGAAGATTACCTTCCATGAACCACCGTCAAAAGCTCAAAACCGTTTGCGGGTTCTAAGAGCAGAATATCGGGACTAAATTTTACCAATTGGGTTTTGACGGTTTCCAAAGTCAAACTCGAGTTGACAATCGCACTGACGCTAGGACCCGCACCCGACAAAAATGCGGCAATCGCGCCTGCCTCGAGCGCCTGTTCAATCGCATCTTGCATTCCTGGCACGAGCGGCGCTCGGTAGGGTTGGTGCATGGCGTCACGGCAAGCCTCACGCAGCACATCGGTATTTGAGGTCGCCACGCCAGCCACCCACAATGCCGCCCTGGAAAGATTAAAAACCATGTCCGCCCTCGAGTAACTGGCTGGCAGGGCTGCCCTGGCGTGTTCTGTTTTGAGTTCTGCTTGTGGCACTGCGACCAACACCCGCCAATCTTTTGGAACGGGCATCGAAACTGAAATTGGAATGTCGCCCCGCATGACCGATGCCGTGAACCCGCCCAATACCGCAGGCGCGACGTTATCGGGGTGTCCCTCAAGCTTGGCACAAACTTGCAAAACCGCGTCTTTGCCAAAAGACCCGCCAATAAAAGCCGCACCCAAAGCCGCGCCCGCCACCAACGCCGCCGAACTCGAGCCTAAACCTCTCGCCAGAGGGATTGGGTTTTTGGCACTCAGCCGCACCGTGGGGGCAAGCAGACCCGCATGATGAAACGCGGCACGAAAACCTTGATGGATCAAATTATCGGTTCCGACAATCTGACCTTGCCCCGTGTATTCAAAAACGTCGATATTTGAAAGTTCGGCGTCCACCTCGAGCCAGAGTGATACCGCCAAACCGAGCGAATCAAACCCAGGTCCGAGGTTTGCCATCGTGGCTGGAACCCGAACTCGAGCGATTTTGTTTTGATGCACAAGCTTAACCTGATCCATTCGCCCATAGTCTAACCTTGTGTGGCGCTCAAAACCAAGGTCTGGGAACGTTAATTTTATGAACCATAAAGTTAAAAACCAAAACAAGTCAGAACAAAAGACCGTATTTGTCGGGTTTTTATGATTTCAAAATGTCAACATTGAAATGCTTGAATCCCAGATTCATTTCACAGCCGCATCCGCACCAAGGTCATTTGCGGCGCGTTCGCCCGTGACCCAATACTGTACCCGCTCGAGGACATTTTCAACATGGTCGCCAATGCGTTGCAAACTGCGCCCAACCCGCAACAATGCCAGCGCTTTGGTGATTGTGCGCGGGTCTTCGATCATGTACGTGACCAGCTCGCGCTGAATCTGTTCGTACAAATCGTCGATCTCGAGGTCAACCTGCGCCGCCTGAAAGGCGCTGGTCGCGTCGCGCTGAACAAAAGCCAAACTGGCTGCCTCGAGCATACTTTTGAGCCTGGTGATCATTTGCGCCAAGTTAATGTAACGCTTCAGCGGCGGCTCGGCTGCCAAGAGCCGCGCATCATCGGCAACATGCACCGCGTAATCCCCCACCCGCTCGAGGTCAGAAAGGGATTTTAGAATCGCGGCAATCAGACGCAAATCGCCCGCCACCGGTTGATGCCGCGCAATGATTTTCAGGCATTGTGCCTCGAGTTTTAATTCCAGTTCGTCCACGCGGCGTTCAATCTCATGCACCGCGTCGATCTTGTCAATTTCACGCTCGAGCAAGACTTTGCCCGCCAAGGAAAGCTGCTCGAGGTTGAGCGACATCATGCGGACAAATTCGGCGCTTAAATCGCGCAAATCACGTTCTAGGGCTTCTCGCATTGGAACTCCTTTGATGGTTAAGCTGATTTGAGGTCGCTGACTTCCCTCATACGATACCCCTTGCCGCGTACCGTCTCAAGGAATTTGGGTGCGGTCAGGTTCTCCTCGAGTATCGCCCGAAGTTGCGTAATGTGCTGATCGACGGTACGTTCACCACCTACAAACTCTAAACCCCAGACTCGATCCAGCAATTCTTGACGGCTGTAAACCCGCCCCGCATGAGCGCCCATAAACGCCAGAAGATCAAACTCGCGGCGCGTTAAATTCAGCACCCGTCCAGCCAGCCGAGCCTCACCGGCATCCTGATCAATCTCGAGCGAACCGAGCCGCACCAGATTTTTTCGTCCATCGCTACCCACCCGACGCAGCAAAGCCCGCACTCGAGCCGCCAATTCTGCGGCGCTAAAAGGTTTGGTCAGGTAATCGTCCGCACCAGCATCAAGCCCTTCAACGCGGTCACGTTCGCCCGCTCGAGCCGTCAGCATCAAAACGGGCAAACCTGCAAATGCCGTGTTCGCCCGAAGCCGCGACAACCAATGAACGCCAGATTCATCGGGCAGCATCCAATCCAGGACAACCGCACTGACATTCGCCAGTTGATCCCAAGCCTCCCGTGCTGTGGCGCAAGCCCGCACAGCATAACCCGCCTGCTCGAGGTGAAAGCGCACGGCTTCACGCACTGCAAGTTCATCTTCGACTACCAAAACGGTTAACGTCATGATGAACCGATTATCAAAGCTCGATGTCAGCTTAACGTCATGGAATGATCTTGAGATTTAACCTTCAAGACATAACCCCGCCCATGCACCGTCGAAATGTACCTCGAGTCCTCACGGTTATCGCCCAGAATCGCCCGCAGTTGCGAAACATGCTGATCCACGGTGCGCGGTTTGCCCCTAAAATCTGTACCCCAAGCCGAGCGCAACAACGTTTGCTTGCTTAAGACCTGCCCCGCGTTCAGCATCAAGACCGTCAGCAACTCGTATTCACGGCGCGTCAAATGAAGCTCTGTGTGATCTTTCCAAGCCCGTCCCAAATGCGTGTCGAGCCGCAAATCTGACACACTGAGCTGCGCGTGATGGTCATTTGGCATCACCACAGGTTGCTCAAGTTGCTCGCACAAACGCCTTGCCCGAACACTCAACTCGAGCGGGTCAAACGGATAACAGACAAAATCATCACAAGCCCTGATTGCCTCACTGATTGTGGCACTCGAATCCAAAATTGCCAGCATCGGCACGTGATGAACAGCATTTGAAACCGCCAACTCAGGTTTGAACTGAAATACGACCAAATCCGTCACCTCGCTCGAGACGCCAGATTGCTCGAGAACCCCAGAAGATTCGGTCTTGACGACAAATCCACCCATCTCGAGGTGGGTGCGCAACCCCTCACGGACGATGGGTTCGTCATAAATTAACGTCAGCCGGTGACTTGCCATGAAATCAATATGCGCGGGAATTGTCAGAGGAGCGTCAAGGGAAGGAAATACAAATAGCGATTGACAAATAGCAAATTATTCAAAAATCAACGTGCTGTAGGGGCGAGGCATGCCTCGCCCCTACGTTAAAAGGTATGGATTTGGGATGCAATTTTAGGGTTTTCTCAAAAATTTGATCAAGTCATCAATCATGTAAGGCTAATAACCACTCCAAAAGGCTGCTTCTCGAGGATAACGCAGCAAATCAACGAGCGCGGCAGGTTGCAAGTTGAGCAAAGTCAACTCGCTTAAATCCGCCCAGAAAAACTCGAGATGAGGCTCTTGAGATGTGAAACTCGAGTCATTGAGGGTGACTTCAAACAGGTGATTGATCTCGAAATGAACTGTATCTTCGTTCTCGAAACTGGCTTCAACTGCGCCAAGGTAACGTAGAACGGTCGCCTGACAACCCAGTTCTTCCAGGATTTCTCGAGCAATGGCAACTGGTACAGATTCGCCAAGTTCGACATGCCCGCCAGGTAAAAACGTATTTTTCGCACCTCGAGCACGTGCCAACAAGACCTTGTTTTCGGATCGAATCACGGCACGCCCAAGCAAGTGAAATTGTTGTTTCATGTGATTGACTTTATGCCCGAAATCTCGAGAAACCAAACGAAGACACCCGAAGTTCAAGCTCGAGCTATTTATTTATGACTAATCGTTTCCTGCCCTGACGCTGCCATGACAATTGCCAAGCACACTTCGAGTCGGAGGAAGTAACCATGAAAAAACTACTTATTGCAGGTGCGGTGGCACTGACGGCGGTGGCGTTTGCCCAAGACGGTAAATCTTTGACGGGTGCAGGAGCTAGCTTTCCGTTTCCGCTCTACCAAGAAATGTTCGCGCAGTACAACAAAACCACGGGCGTTCAAGTCAATTATCAATCGGTGGGTTCCGGCGCTGGACGTACGCAAATCATTGCGCAAACCGTGGACTTTGGCGCATCGGACGCATTCATGAACGATGAATTGTTGAAGACTGCCCCTGGCGCAATCGTTCACGTGCCAATGGCAGTTGGCGCGGTTGTGCCTGTTTACAACGTGCCTGGTGCTCCTGACAAAATGAAATTTACGGGCGATGTGCTGGCGCAAATTTACTTGGGCAAAATCACCAAGTGGAACGATGCCAAAATTGCCAAGCTAAACGCGGGCGTGAAACTTCCAGATTTGGCAATTCAAGCCGTGTACCGTTCTGACGGCTCTGGCACAACCGCAATCTTTGTCGATTATTTGTCTAAAGTCTCGAGCGACTGGGCTGGCACGGTTTCCAAAGGACCGCAAAGCACCGTCAAATGGCCCGTCGGTGTCGGCGGACCTCAGAATGCTGGCGTGGCAGGTTTGGTCAAGCAAACTTCGGGCGCGATTGGTTACGTCGAGACCGTGTACGCCAAAGCTAACAAACTCGAGTACGGTTTGGTTCGCAACACCACCGGCAAGTACATTGACGGCGGCAACTTGAAAGAGGTGGCACTTGCTAGCGATTCCAAGTCTTTGCCGAATGACACTCGAGTTTCGTTCACCAACAGCGACATTGGGTATCCGATTTCGGGTTTTACCTGGATTTTAGTTTACAAAGAGCAAAAGTACGGTAAACGCACAGCCGAACAAGCGAAAACCCTGGTGGATTTGCTTAAATGGATGTTAGCTGACGGTCAGAAGATCAACGAACAGCTTTCATACGGTCAAATTGACGGTTCGGCTTTAACCAAAGCCAAGAAGATTGTCTCGAGCATCACTTACGGCGGCAAAGCGCTTTAAGCTTAAAGTTTCAAACTTTTCACCCTCGAGATTTGGTTTCTCGAGGGTTTTTCAATTCCATGATATTTCCTTGACAATTGCACCTCATGCTGGGGTTGTGAAAGCAACAATTCCACAAAAACGTCAAGGGAGCGGCTCGAGGGCTGATGCCAGGTTTCAAAACATTATTGTCGCCCTTGCCAGTATCGTGCTCATGACCGCTTTGGCGTACTCGGTGGTGCTGCTGCTGAACGGCGCGTCGGCGTTTGGGCGCGAGGGTTTGGGATTTGTCTTTGGATCGAATTGGGACCCCGCGAACGGGCATTTTCAAGCCTTCCCGTTTGTTGCGGGCACTTTTTTTACCGCCATCGGCGCTCTGGTCATCGCCGTACCACTGGCATTGGCTGCCAGTTTGTTCATTGCCGAGTACGCCCCAGATTGGTTGGCAAACCCAGTCGCGTACTTGATCGAGTTGCTCGCCGCGATTCCCAGCGTGGTTTACGGATTGTGGGGTATTTTCGTGCTGATTCCAGCCACCTTGCCGTTTCAAAAATGGATCGCCTCGAGTTTGGGTTGGGCTTCGCCGATAGGACCCGGTTTGTTCAGCGCCATGTTGCTTTTGGCAGTCATGATTATCCCGTTTATTGCCGCCATCTCGAGAGACGTGATCAAACTTGTGCCAAACGATCAACGCGAGGCGGCGTTTGCGCTCGGCGCGACCAAATGGGAAGTGATTCGTTACGCCGTTTTACCTTATGCCCGAGCGGGCATTCTCGGCGGTGTGATTCTGGGCTTGGGACGCGCCATCGGTGAAACCCTGGCGGTCACGATGGTGATTGGCAACGCAAACCGTTTTCCCGACAACCTGTTCTCCCCTACCGCCACCATGAGTTCGATCATCGCCTCTAACTTTGGTGAAGCCAGCAGCCCAGAATTCGTCTCGAGTTTGATTGGCATTGGTTTTGTCTTGTTTGTGGTGTCATTGGTCGTAAATTTCTTGGCACGAATCGTGATTGCAAAACTCACACCGCAAGGAACGGTGTAAACATGGTGACTCGAGCCAATCAAAACATTCAGGTTGGAATTTCTAAAACCCTCAGTCCCGCCAGACGCGCTCAAAACACGGCAGCAATGGTCTTGGTTGGTTTGGGCACATTGATTGTGCTTGTGCCGTTGTTTCTGATCTTAAAGGATTTGTTCTTAAAAGGATTCTCGAGCCTCAACCTACAATTTTTTACCCAATCCCAATCAGCAATCACATTTTTAGGCAGTGACGGCGGGTTTTTGAACGCCATTGTTGGTTCGGTCATGATGCTGACTGTCGCGTTGGTCATTGGGGTCATTATTGGCATTGGAACTGCGATTTTTCTGACCGAATACCGTGAGCACCGCCTTGTGCCAAGCGTTCGTTTGATGGGCGACGTTTTGACAGGAATGCCCGCCATCGTGGTCGGTTTGGTGGTTTACGGTCTGGTGGTGCGCGGCTTGGGTTTTGGTTACAGCGGTATTGCTGGCGGTTTGTCCTTGGGTTTAATCATGATTCCAGTGATTGTTCGCGCCACCGAAGAAGTCCTTAAACTTGTACCGCAAACCCTGCGCGAGGCTGGACTGGCACTTGGAATACCACGTTGGAAAGTCATCATGAACATCGTCCTGCCCACCGCCCGTTCGGGCATTATTACCGGCGTGATTCTGGCAGTCGCCAGGGTTTCAGGCGAAGCCGCCCCACTGATTTTTACCGCATTCGGCAACTCGTTTTTGACTTGGGACCCCACCCAGAAAATGTCAGGTTTACCACTTGCCGTGTACCGCAGTGCCTTCGAGCCGAGTGAAGCCGCCGTGGCTCGAGCTTGGTCTGGAGCGCTGGTGTTGGTGTTGGCAATTCTGGTGGCAAGTTTGGTGGCACGTTTTGCCGCCAGAAAACGATGACAATGGATTTCTCTCAAGGAGATGTATGAACACGGATCGTCCAATCAGATTACAAACCGAAAACGTCGGGGTTTTTTACGGCGCTAAAGATGCCGTGCGTAACGTCAACGTTGCTTTTAGGTCCAACACCGTCAATGCCTTAATTGGACCGAGCGGTTGCGGTAAAACCACATTTTTGCGTGCCATCAACCGAATGCACGAACTAACGCCGAATACCAGGGTTACGGGCAAGATTTTACTCGATGGGCAAGACGTTTACGGCAGCGACGTTGACCCTGTGGACGTGCGCCGCAGAATCGGCATGGTCTTTCAAAAACCCAACCCCTTTCCGACCATGAGCATCTATGACAATGTGGTGGCTGGTTTGCGCCTCGCAGGCGAAAAAAACAAAACCAAACTCGATGAAACCGTCGAACGCAGCCTGCGCGGCGCGGCACTCTGGGATGAAGTTAAAGACCGTCTCAAAGCGGTAGGCTCGAGCCTCTCAGGTGGACAGCAACAACGCTTGTGTATTGCCCGAGCACTGGCAGTCGAACCCGAAATTTTACTGATGGACGAACCCACCAGCGCCCTCGACCCACAAAGCACGCAACGCATCGAAGACCTGATGGAAAGCCTGAAGCAACAAACCACAATTATTATCGTGACACACAATATGCAGCAGGCATCTCGAGTTTCGGATACCACCAGTTTCTTTTTGATTGGTGATCTGGTCGAACACGGCGCAACCGAAGCCGTGTTTCAAACGCCCAAAGACGAACGCACAGAAGCATACATTACGGGACGGTTTGGTTAAGCAGTATTGGCGTGTCCATCAATACTCTTTGAGGCTCGAGACGTAAATCACAAAACATGCTCTGGTAGGGTGCGCCTCGCGCACCACGGGTTAGTGACGGTACGCCTGGCGCACCCTACAACTACAACTCAAGCTTCAGAGTTTTGGGGCTTTTCTGGCTTTGGTCAGTTGCTCGAACGCATACGCGGCACAAATCAGGGTCGGTTCGCTCCAAGCTGTGCCCATAAAGGTGATTCCGACAGGATTGCCGTCGCTCGAGTAACCTGCGGGAACACAAACGCTTGGGTATCCCGCTTTTGCCCCAATTTGAGCGCCCCAGTACATCGGCATGACCAGCGCATCGAGTTTATGTTTTTTAAGGGTCGCATCAATGCCGCGTTGTCTCGAGAGTCGCAAATCCTCGGCTCGAGTGTATTTGTAAATCTCTGAATTTGTGCCGCCCGTGCTTTGCGCCGCCAGCAACAAGGTTTGCCCATAGCGCAGCATTTTCTTGTGGTTCAGTTCGTTGTACCGAATAACCTCGAGCAAACTGCGCGGGAATTCAGGCGCGAGGCTGCGCAAGTATTTGTTGAGGTCGCGTTTGAATTCGTACAACAAAACCGTATAACTCAAGTCAGCCACGGCTTGGGCGCTGTTAATTTCGGCTTCAACCAAAACCGCGCCGCCATCTTGAAGCGCGGTCAAGGCAGCCTCGAGAATTGGCTTTTGCTCCTCTTTGATATGCTGCCAAAAATAGGCTCGAGGGACACCCAAGCGCATGCCGCGTAAACCATCTTTCTCGAGGTAGACCGTGTAATCGCTTAAGCTTTTCGCGCCTTTGGTTGCAGAATCTCGAGCGTCAAAACCAGTCATTCCACCGAGCAGAATGGCGGCATCTTCAACCGTTCTTGCCATCGGTCCAGCCGTGTCTTGACTGGCGGCGATTGGAATAATTCCGTACCTCGAGATCAACCCCACTGTGGGTTTGATGCCAACCACAGAATTGTTGTTGGCAGGGCTGAGGATCGAACCAGAAGTCTCAGTACCGACGGCTACCGCGCACAAATCGGCGGCGACCGCCACGCCAGAACCACTGCTCGAGCCGCCCGTGTTAAAACTTTTGTCGGCAGGATTTAAGACCTGCCCGCCCCTGGAACTGTAACCGTTGGGCATGTTGGTGCTGATAAAGTTTGCCCATTCGGTCATGTTGGTTTTGCCCAGAACAATCGCGCCAGCGGCTCGGAGTTTGGCAACCAACGCCGCATCCTCTGAAGCTCGAGAATCTTTGAGCGCCAAACTGCCAGCGCTGGTATGAAGTTTGTCGGCGGTGTTGATGTTGTCCTTCAAAAGCACTGGAATGCCGTGCAGTGAGCCTCGAGTAGTACCTGAAGTCCGCTCGATATCGAGTTGTTGGGCAATTTTGAGCGCGTCGGGATTGATTTCAAGCACGCTGTTCAACGCATTTTTGTCCAAGCTCGAGATTCGCATTTGATAATGCTTGACCAGTTCTAAACTCGAGATGCGTTTTGCAGCCATCAGGCTTTGCAACTGCGAAATACTCGCCTCGTTCGGGATCGGTTTTTTTGTTGCCATACTCGAAATTCTATTTCATTTAGAAGTGCAGCGGGCAAGCACTGAATCTCTAGCCCATCAATTACCTTTGACTGGGTTTAAACTTGACCTCGAGATTAAAAGTGCTATTATCACGCGTGCTTGACTCATTTTCAGAAAAGTCTTATCGGGAAGCTTTCAACATCGAAGCGCCACCATCGTTGCGCGAACGCCAAAAGTCACGCCGCAAAAACCGTATTTACACGGTGGCAATCCAACTTTTCAAAGAGCGCGGGTTTGACAAAACCACCGCCACCGACATCGCCAAAGCCGCCCACGTCTCGAGGGGCACGTTTTTTAACTATTATCCGTACAAAGAAGCCGTGCTGCTCGATTACGGCGCGAGCATTGTGGCTGGCGTGCGCGAACGCGTCGAAGAACGAAAAGCCTTGGGGCGTACCCCGCTCGAGATTCTCGAGGGTTTGTGGCGCGACCTGGCAGAAGTTGCGGGTTCTGAACGGACATTGATTCCGCCGCTGACCTACGAATTGATCAATCCCGACCCGATTCGGGCGCACACCGCCTACGAAGCCATGCCGCTCGCCAAAATCATTGAAGCGTTGCTGCGCGAGATTCCAAGCATCCGTAAAGATTTATCGAGTGAGCGAATTGCTGCCACGATGGCGTACACCTTTTTGATGACCGCGCTTCGTTGGAGCGCCTTTATGAGCGAACGCCCAGTCCAAGACGAGTTGCACAAAGCCTTCAAAATCCTGACCGAAGGCGTCTTCGAGCGTTAAACCAAACGACCCGAATATTGAGGCTCGAGAATGTGTTGACGTTCTCGAGATTCGTTTGTGGTTTTAGAAGTTGTTTATACAAATTTCTCGAGTTTGGCTCAAAACTTAGGGTTTGTGTACTTCAAAAAATCAAAAAATTGCTTACGCAACGCAAATTAGAGTGTCGAATTCAATTTTTACATGTTCTGTTCAGATTTATTACTTTTGCCCAAAGTCTATTGTGCATTGACAGAATTTCCAAATGACGGCTACATTAGTATGATTCTTAACAAACAGAAATTGAGATTCTAAATTTTGAAACCGTAGATTTCAGAAAACACATTTTTGATTTCAATTGCCAGACCTGAAAGGAACAGGACACCAATGCCAAACGAACCCTCTTACCACTCAGGACGCACAGACAAGACCAGCAAACCCCAAAGCTCGAGCTACCTTACTTCTCGGCTTTAACAGGGACGACTCTATGCAATTTTGAGGAGCGACAATGAAATCACGTCTTGCATGGATTGGTTTGCTGTTCAGCACTTTTTTGATGGCATGTCCACAACTCCCAACCGCAAATTCCAGACCACAAACACCTGCGCCCACCGCTTTTAAACCTACATTATTGGGCAGCGTGACCTTCGATTTCGACTCGAGCACCAAAACAACCAAAGCCAGATTCGATCGCCAAACCCGAGCTACGACCTTCCCCGCCGAAACCGAATTTCAGATTACCCCAGCATTCTTTGAAGCCCAAACACCAACCGCAGGCACAGACCGATTCTTAAACGCCAGGTTTAACATCGCCAACCTCAGCGCAGCCACAGACTATTCAAACCTCAGCTTCATCGCTTACAACCGTCAGAAACTCCCCAATTTAAACGTTGCCGAAACAGCCTTCCTCAACATTCAAGACTTCGGTGGAGGCTCGAGCAATGCCGCCACCTGGGCAAAGCAATTGCGTCCAACCCACGGGATGAAACCAGATGGTGGTGGTGGTTATGTGGTGGATGACACCCATGCTGACATGCAAATCTTCTCATCCCCTGAAGCCAGCACGATCCAAACCGATGCTCAAGGCACATTGATTAACAATGGTGTCGCGGGTGAAGGCGTGTTGCAGTACGGTTATGTCGCTCGGAATGCGACCAACGGACGGAATATTGTGCATGGCACAACCAACAATAGTTTAACAATTGCTTTGCGCGTCCCTCAGAATGGTGATGCTGGTGCGGGCAACAACGCCTACCGCTATTCCATGACCTTTTTGATCTTTGCGGACAACATCACCCGAGTGAGTGAAAGTCTCGAGGAGCAAGGTCTGGGCAGCACAGCCTCAGCTCGAGCTGCTGCATTAACAGCGCAAGTGGCGTACTTGTGTAACTCGAGTTTGACGGGTGGCGTGTTTATTCCTGGCGCGAAAACGGCGGGTGTTTTGAGTGCCACAGCTTGGATTGGTGGAAATTTGAAGATCACCAGCACGGCAGCGTTTAACTTCACAGCGACTGGTAACACGCCAAAAAGTATTGCTGATACGAATGTGCTCGGGCATTACGCTCCGCTTGATGGAGTCTCGAGTTTGAGTGCTGTGGCTGGTCTTGGGGCTGGTACGAATGGTAATGCGACGTTGGTCGCTGGGAATTACATTTTTAATCCCAACGTTGGTGTGACGGGGGCTGCGACGTTTAAGTACCGGGTGAGTGATGGTGCGGGTTGTACCATTCCAGATCAGAGTGCCGATGTGAGTATTTCAAACATGGTTTGGTATGTGGACTCGAGCGCGGCGGCAGGTGGTGACGGACGCGGCAGCAGTCCTTTCCAGAACTTTAGCAACATCAACGGCGCGGGTGGGGCTGGCGACAGTGACGCGCCGAACGATTTCATTTATGTGTTGAAGGGCATTGGTTACACGACTGGTTTAGCCCTCGAGAATGGACAGCGCCTGGTTGGTGAAAGTGTTGATCTGATTGTCAACAGCCAAACCTTGCGCCCGGCAACACCAGCCAACGTACCGACACTGACCAACGGCGCTGGCAATGGCATTACATTGGCAATCGGCAACACCGTCAGCGGCTTTTTGGTCGGCACTGTGTCGGGCACAAAACTGATTGGCTCGAGCGTCGGGACGGCAACGGTCAACAACCTGACCTTAAACGGCGGTGGCGCAGCACTCAACATCAACGGGGGCAACCTTGCCGTTACGATTGACAGTCTGTCGTCCACCAGCAGCACAAACGCCCTAACTTTGACAGGTGTGACTGGCTCACTGACAGTCAACGCTGGTGTAATCAGTGGCTCGAGCGGAGCGGATGTCCTGATCAGTGGCGGCACAGCGAACCTCACCTTTGCAGGTTCGATCAATAACACTTCGGGGCGTTCGGTTGACATTCAAAATCGCACTGCTGGCAGTGTCACGTTCAGTGGTGAAATCACCGACACTGCCAGCGGCATCTTCTTAAATGCAAACTCAGGCTCGAGTATCAATTTCACGGGTGGGTTGAATCTGAGCACGGGCAGCAACAATGCGTTTACTGCTACGGGTGGTGGGACGGTCAGTGCCACGCAGAACAACACTTCGGTAGTGAACACCTTGACGACAACCACTGGCACGGCATTGAACATCTCGAGCACCACCATTGGTGGCAGTGGTTTGACCTTCCGCAGCATCTCATCGAGTGGCGCAACAAACGGCATCTCGCTCGTCAGCCTTGGCGGTGGCAGCCTGATTGTGACTGGCGATGGCAGCGGTCGTGCCAATGGAAGTGGCGGTTCGATCTCGAATGCGATCACTGAAGCTGTCCACATGCTGACCAATTCTGGCAACGTGACGTTCAATTCAATGAACTTTGTCATGAACACGTCGGCGATTGACGGCATCTTGGTTGACAACAACGCTGGTGGTACGATCTCTGTGAACGTCACGGGTTGCACCTTCACGGGGGTTACCGCCAGTGTCTCACAAAACAAGGCGCTGCTTCAGTTTGAAGCGGGTGGCGCGGCGAACGTGACCGCGAATGTGCAAAACACCTTTTTCAACAGCAGCCGAACGTATGGACTGTATGCCACTGGTGCAGGCAGTACGACAGTGAACATCACGGTCAATCAATCTGGCTTCGGCACCGATGTCAATACGGGTGCAGCAGTCAACAACCCCGGTACAGCGATAACAAATGCGCCAGCCTTCAGTCTGGGGATTACCAACAGCAGCAGCGCGAACGTCCATTACAACATCACCAATAACACTTTCTGGGGTGCAAGTGGTGCCTTGGGTGCACTTTATGCCGTGACCATCAGTGGGGCGAGTACCACTGGAAGCGCAACGCTGAACGGGTTTTTCAACGGCAACAAAATTGGCAAGTCAGGCGTGGCGGGTTCAGGTTGCACGGGCAATTGCGCTGGACTCGGTTTGCTGCCAGGGACGGCTGGCACTTTCAATGTCACCGCCAGTGGCAACGACATTCGCCAGGTGGACAGTTTTGGGATCAATCTGACCAACACTGTTCCCGCCTCAACCGCCAACGTCATCGGACACTTCACCAACAACACCTTCGATGAGCCTGTGGTCGGTGGACTGTTCTTGCGAGCCATTGTGTTTAGCTTGGGCAACAGCGGCGGGTCGGCAGCAGGTGGCTGCGCGGACATCAGTGGCAACACCATCAATGGTGCGTGGACGGCTGGAAGTTCGATTCGTATTTCGGTCATCAACACCACTGGCACCTTGATCTTGCCAGGACTCTCACCGACCAGTGGCGCTACCACCACCCAGATCAGCGCTTTTGTGAAGGGCAACAACACGCTCGGTGCTTTGAATGTGCTGACATCATTGGTGGGTGTGATCAGCACTGGGACGATCAACGGCGGTGGAACTTGCGCCCCAACACCGTAACTGTTTGAGGCAAAAAAATTCACACCTGACACGTTAAAATACACACCATGAAAGCCGAATCTCGAGAAACCCAAAACTTCTCGAGATTTTCTTTGGAGGTTTATGAAACTACTTGAAGTTTCAATTCCAACTGGCAGATATTCCATGCACGTATCAAAGAAAGCGTGTTTGTTCGAGTTTGAAAGCAACATCGTTGAACGGAACAGCATCTCGAGTTAGACTTCAATCATGTTCTGGCGTCGTAAACCTGCTGATACCAAACCGCAATACCTCAAAGCCGACGGCACATTGGCGTACCGTGTGCGGGTCAAAACCGCCAAACGCGGCGAAATTGTCGAAATTCGCTTTACCAAATCTGGCGATGTCAGTTCCATCGAGGGTGGCGGTTACTTCGTGCGCAAGCACATCGTTGGACCAAACACCTTTGACCGTGCGACCCTCGAGATTACGTTTAACGCAAACTATGGCAACCCTCAATTTAACGTCGAGGGTGGCGAGGTTTTGCCTGTTTCGCAATGGGTCGATTAAGGCTTAAACCCGTACTGTAAAAGTCGCCGCTCGAGTTCGGAATCTTTGACGGCTCGAGCGCCAAATCTGGAGACAACCCAACCCGCAACTTGCGCGGCAAGTTCGGCGGCGGCAAGCGCATTTTTGGATTGCAAATAATGTCCCAGAAACGCGCCACAAAAAGCATCGCCCGCACCCGTGGCATCAATAGCGGTGTCATTGGTGGCGGCGACTTGAAAGGAGTTGTGTCCTTCGGCAATCAATGCGCCGTTCTTGTCGAGTTTTAAGACGATCATGGTTTGCGGATAAAGGTCTTGCAACGCCTCGAGCACTTCAGTTGGGGTTTTTGCACCCGTCATGGCGCGTCCCTCCTCAAGGTTTGGAAACAAAAAATCGACGCTCATTTCGCGGGTGGTGCGTCTAAATTCCTCGCGTCCGATTTCTCGAATCATTTGGTAACTGCCAGGGTCAAAACTGACGCTCGCGCCCGCCTCGGTGGCAAACTTGGCGGCTTGCAGAGCGGCTTGGCGCGGTGGGTCGGTAAAGACACTCCAGGCGGTGATATGCACATGGCTCGAGGATTGAATGGCTTCAATCGGCAGTTCTGAAGGCTCGAGCAAAAAATCTGCGCCCTGAGAGGTAATCATGCTGCGTTGCCCGCTCGAGTCGATCAAGACCAGAATCACACCTGTCGGGCTGGAATCTGTCCAGATGATGTGGGATTCTACACCTTCGGCTTGCAGGTCTTGCACGGCAAATTCGCCAAAACGATCCCGTCCGACCTTGCCCAAAAACCCTGTCGGCATTCCGACCCGTGCCGCCCAAACCGCAACGTTGGCGCTCGAGCCTCCTGGGGCAAGTTGCACGCGTCCTGTGGTGTCGCCGCCAGGCAGAATGATCTGATCGGGTTTGGTCAATACATCCCAGGCGAGGTCGCCAACGGCAAGCATGGGGCGGATGGGGGCTGGTAAATTCACAATGCGGGAGATCATAACAAACAAAGCAGAGGGCTGAGAGCAGAGGGCTGAGCGCAGAGAAATAAACCGACTCGAGTAAGCCATTAAACGTAGTCGTACCTCACATTTTCTTCCTGTTTTCGTGCTAATGTTTTTTTACACCAGAAAGGGGGTGGTCCAACTGTTAAGCAAAAGATTTATGGTTGGTGGAGGTGCTCGTCGGGGCTAGCTCAAGCCGTCCCTTTTTTCAGGGCGACTGAATCCCGAATGCGGGCATGGGCATAGTCCCAGACCCAGACGGGTATCGAAGGAGACCAGAATAATCTGGTCTCTTTTTTTGTGATTCCCCGTTAGAATGCTGCTTGTGAAACTCGAGGATTACACGCTGAATCTGCGTTACCGTGAGGATTGGAATTGTTTTGAAGCCAGCCTGAGCGAATTTTTTGCACTGATCGCCAGCGGTGAAACCGAACAAGAAGCGCTAACAGAACTCGAGCGGCTGTACCTTGAGCGTGTGGTTTATTTGGAGGCAATCGGTAAGCCGCTGCCGATTCCTGGCGAAGCCCCAGAACCGATGTTTGCCACCAGCGCCAGGGTGGATGCGCTCAGCGGCACGGCACGGGATTTTTTTAGACGGGTTCTAAACCTGGATTACGATGATGTGTTTGTGTCCGACGCCACCAGACTCGAGGAATTTGGCACGCTGGAATATTTGCGCGAAAAAATCAAACTCGAGTACGCGGTGGATATTGGCACTGAACTCGAGCAACCACTGTGGGAAGTGCTGGGCAAAATTCGAGGATTGTAATCATTTGTGATACGGCTCGCCACGCTCTAAAGTTGCCGCCCGATACAATGCCTCGAGCATCACCAGTTGCGCCAAGTCGTGCGGCATGGTCAAACTCGAGAGTGACCACATCATGCGCACACTCGAGCGTACCTCATCCGAAAGTCCTTCGTCGCCGCCGACCAGAAACGCCAGTTCGCCCTCGCCATTCACACCCAGGCTGGCGATTTGGGCGGTCAAAGCCTCAGTGGTGAATTGTTTACCTCGCGGGTCGAGCGCTATCGTGTACGCCCGTCCAGCCGCCTCGAGCAGCGCCTGCCCTTCCTCGAGCATCGCAACTTCACCAGTTCGTTTGGAATCTTTCACGCGGGTGATTTTCAGTTTATGGTATCGCTCGAGACGTTTTAAGTACAAGCCACAACCGATTTTGGCGTACTCGTGTTTGGGTTCTCCGACAGTGATGATGTGCAAACGCATAGGCTAGCGTACTTCATACGCACCCAAGTCAATACCCGCCCCAAGTGGTCGGACTTTACCTTCAATGTCATCTTTGGCAGCCAAACTCGAGTTTCCAGCGTCGATGGCGGGGCTGTCAGTTTGCAGGCGGAAATTTTTGATGCTTAAATCCACAAATTTTGGATCAACACCAATCAAATTCTTGGTTTTATCGGCATCAAAACCTGTCCCACCAAACACCATGTTTCGTTCAAAGATTTGCGTTGCTCGCTCGGTTGGAACTTCCGAATACCGCGTGATGCTGACCCGATCAGACCTTGGCACAAGAATGTTGTTAAACACCCGCACATCGCTGGCAAAAATCGCTGAAACTTCACCTTCAGGCGTTTCGGGTTGGAACGAATTGTGATACGAGGTGTTGTTAACAATGTCCACGTGGTCGCTCTCAAAAACATGCAAACCTCGAGCGCCGTTTTCAAAAACAATGTTGTTCTCAACCAGCGTGCGCCCCTTATAAACACCCAGTTTGGAATTGTTCTGGGTGTTCCTCGAGTCGTCAATGATAATGCCGTTGCCGTCGGTGATGACGCGTTTTGCGGGGTCTGGGTTACTGGCAAAGAATGGGATTTTATTCTGATTGTCGTAGACCACGTTGCGGCGCACAATCATTTTGTAACCTGTGGTGTTGTCGCTGTTCCAACTTTGATAAATCGAAATACCAGAATTTCCATACGGTGCGTAATAGGCGTTCCCCCAAACGGTGTTGTCTTCGATGGTCACGTAATCGGCATTGTAAGTGTAAATCCCGCCGCCAGGACATTTTGAGACTATATTTTTACGAATCATGACATGATGCGGCAAACTCGAGCCATTGGCGGTCACACCAATACAGTTTCCGCTGGTCAAAGGATTGCTCAGATTGTCTTTTTCTTTGATTGCCGTCTCGAGCGTGATCTCGTCGCGGTTGCCTGTAATCTCAAATCCTTGAACCAGAATGTACGAGGCTTGCACACCTATCGCCGCCCAGTTGCGTGATTGTAACTTTGGAGTCTGACCAGGGTATGCCATCAAGGCAATCCAAGCACTGGCAGTTCCAGAACGATTGAGGTTAACAATACCCTCCTGCGGATTGGAACTCGAGTATGTCCCGTCCATCACCAAAATCGTGTCGCCAGGGTTACTGACCTCTACCGCACTTTGCATGGTCAACAGCGGTTTTGCTTCAGACAAACCATCGTTGCTCGCCGAACCAGAAGGCGAAACAAACCGCACCTTCCCTGCAATCTTCACCTCGAGTTTTACAGCCGCGCTCGAGACTGATTTTCCTGATGTGTTGAAGGCTTTGGCGGTGAACTGGTGCGTGACCTGCTCGGCTTTGGTCAGTGCCAGTTGGGTTTCATAGAAGTTCGTCGAGCTCGCGGAAGCGGTGAAGGAAATGACGGCCTACGCCAAGCCTCACGCCATCACGATCGCGGTCATGGGATGCCGCGTGAACGGACCGGGCGAAAC
>JANMUC010000040.1:0-10479 GCA_031391225.1 Deinococcales bacterium | reverse complement strand
GTTCACTCGAGTTCCTCGGATTTGACGGGCTTGTCACGTTTACGCTTGTAAGCTCGAGCGTTGTCCTGCGTGATTTCAACGCGTTTGACCTCGTGACCTTTTGCCACTTTGGGCTTAATTAAACCAGTCGTGTCTTTTAGTTTTGTTAGGTCCTTTAATTTCATCTTCTGACGCGGCATAAAAGTATTTTACGCGCTCGAGTCCGCAAAATAATCCGCAGTTTGGCGTACTTGCGAATGCCTTCCTCCGAGCCGTAACCTAAGCACATGACCGACAGCCCGCGAACCCCCAGCAACACCACGCGGGTGTTCTTTGCCGAAGACAACCCCGACCATGCGTACCTGATACGGCGCTGCCTCGAGCCACTTGGACTTGACCTTCACCACGCCAGCGACGGCGAAAACGCACTCGAGCAACTGCAACACTGGCGCGGCAGCAAACCCGATTTTGTGCTGCTCGATCTAAACTTACCCCGCATGAGTGGTCTGGAAGTCCTGACCCAACTTCGCGCAAGTCCACAACTCAAAAGTGTGCCCGTCGTGGTCTTCAGTACCTCGAGGTTAAATTCTGACGTGGCTAAAGCTTACGAGTGCGGGGCGAACAGTTTTGTTGTGAAACCCGCCAAGTTTGGGGATTTTCGGGAATTGCTGCTCGAGGTGGCAAATTACTGGATTAAGATTAACAATGTGGTGGAGGGGTTGTAACACATTTTTAGAGCACTTCAATCAGTTTGATTATTATCTTCTGCCGCTAGAAGCTTAGAGATTTCTTCAAGTGGTTTGATAAGACTTTCTTGATGTTCCTCGAGCGACACTTTACGCCCATAGTCGAGTTCTAAGGTTAATTCTTTTGCGTCATACAGTGATAAGTTCCCAAATTTTACCAAATATCCTATAGATTCCATGTAATTTCCATAGGTTTCCGAATCGTATCTGTAAATTTCTTTTAAATCTATTCCTTTAACTCGCATGTCTTCAAGTTCTTCAACGCGAATTTCTTGCCAACTTTTTGCTTTAGCCACATTCGCACATCCCTAATTCTTCAAACTGTTCTCGAAACTCTTCATCCATTCGGGCGTTAAACCCTGTAAGTAATTCCCGAGGCTCGAGTACGTGCCAGTCACCAATAAAATCCCTGCGACAATCAACAACACGCCAGAAATTTTTTCGACAATACTCACGTAACGCCCAATTTTACGCATGACGCTCGAGACTTGCCGCCATGCCAGAGCCGCAAGCAAAAAAGGCACTGCCAAACCGAGCGAGTACATGGTCAGCAAACCCACACCGCGTCCAACTTCGGCGCTCGAGGCGGCAACGGTCAGGATTAAGCCGAGGATTGGTCCAAGGCAGGGCGTCCAACCGGCGGCGAACGCTGCGCCAAGGGCGACCAGCCCAAACTGTGAGGCAGAATTTAAATCGCTGCGGTACTCTCGAGCCAGGAAGGGCACACGATCCTTAATTAAGAGCACAATGCCGAAAACCAAGATTAACACACCGCCGATTTGTCCGAGCAAGTTTTTGTTCTCGCGCAAAATTGACCCAAGGGCACTTGCGCCAGCCCCGAGGGAAATAAACACCAAACTAAAACCCAGAATAAACAACAACGCACCCTGAACCGGTTTTTTGCCCGTCGCACCGCCCAACACTGCCAGATAACTTGGTACGAGCGGCAAAACGCACGGACTGAGAAAAGAGATTAAACCCGCCAGGAACGCCGCCAAAATACTGACGTTACTTCCAGCGCTCGAGGTTTGGGTTTGAGCAAAAGCATCCGAGGCAAGCACGAACAATCCAATCACGGAAGCTCGAGAAGTTGAGGTTTTGAGGGCTAGTGGAACTTGTGACATTGATTGATCTTACGGCTTTTGGGTGAAAAAGTTCAGTTCAAAATGACCCTCGAGCATCACTTCCAAACACTCAAACTCGAGAATGAATCCCCACGGTGCACTGTCGGGGTTTTCATGCCCAAGGCTTTATACCCGCCCCGTGAGGCGTAACGCACGATGTTGCGCCAACCTAAACCAGCGCCTTGAATCTCGAGTGCGGCTAATGCTTCGTCATAAATGCTCAAACTTTCGCCCGATGCCACCGAATCCGTGCCGAGCGCGACTTCGACACCGTATTTGGCATAAAGTTGCCAGGGCAGGTTTCCACACTCGAGGTTTCTGTTGCTGCGTGGGCAGGTGACCACCGTACAACCCGCTCTGGCGATCATTTGCACGTCGGTTTCGACGACGTTGACACCGTGAACCAGGGTAGGTTTGGCGTCCAGAACCCCCAGTTGCTCGAGTTGACTGACGCAGGTCAGGTCAAAGCCTGGTTCGCGCCCGAAGATACGCTCGAGTGGCAAACCAAAAGCGCGGGTGATGCTTTCAGCCAGCAGACCAGAACCTGTTTGAAACATCTCGAGTTCGGCTGGGGATTCGGCAATATGAATTTGCAACGGAATACCCTCGAGTTTGGCGAACGCCACCAGTTTTTTCATCAGGACGCTCGAGACGGTATGGGCGGTGTGCGGCGATAACCCCACGCGCACGCCGTTTGGACGCTCGAGTTGCCGCCATTCTTGGATCAATGCCACGGTGTCGGTAAAAATCTGGTCGGCTTGGTCGGGGTTAGCGCCGATCACTTCCCAGTACGCCACGCCAGAAAAGTCTTCTTGCGAAAGCAAAAACGGCATGACTTCGGCTCGAGCGACAATATCACCGAAGATGCTGGTGTTTGCGGCGCGAAGCAGCTCCAGACCGTGTTGTGCCGCCGCCAGCCCGCGCAATTCGCGTTGCGAGATCACATAGCCAATCCAGGGCGTGTAAGGCGCGGCTTTGAACGGCACATTACTTAAATCCAAATGCGTGTGCGCGTTGACGGGCGCTGGCAGAATCGCGCGACCCAAGTGCTGTACCCTGGCGTCGGGGTACTGGGTTTTTAAATCCTCGAGCTTACCGAACACGACCACCGTGCCAGGATCAATGCTGGATTCTTTGGCAACCAGCACACCAGCGTTCTCGAGTGGTAAACCCACCCCGTTGTAAACCACATCGGCTGTAAAAAGAACTCGCTCGAGCATGGGGGTAGTTTAACCAATGCTCAAGCGGGAAATGTCCATCAGTGTTTAGTCTTCAGTTTTTAATCTTCTTCGTCATCTTCCTTATCGGCGGCATCGTCATCAACAAAAACGCTTTCGGTTTCAAAACCTTCAAGCGCGGTGTGATCGGCAATTTCTTCACCGTCGGCAAAGAAAGTAATCAGTCCATCTTCACCAACCTCGAGTGTCACGTCATCGGCGTCGATATCGTCAGGAATGTTGAGGTAAAAAACGGCGGTCAATTCAATGTTTGGCACGAAGGTAGCCTCCTAGGGTTTTACTTTACAAACTCTAACAGAAGTTCCAAGACTTGCGCCAGAGTATCACCTCGAGTACCTTTTGTCCGCTTGTATTTGGGTGTAATCTTTTAATGTGAGTACCATGACCATATCGCTTGGGAAACTAAAAACCTACCTCGAGTTCGTAAAATTTGAGCACACGATTTTTGCACTGCCTTTCGCCTACGCGGGAATGTTGTTTGCCGCCAATGGTTTCCCTGGTTGGGAGAAATTTATTTTAATCACCGTGGCAATGGCGAGCGCCCGCACCAGCGCGATGGCGTTAAACCGCGTGATTGATGCCGCGATAGATGCCAGAAACCCCAGGACTGCCATGCGTCATGTGCCAAGAGGGGTCGTCAAGCCCCTCGAGGGAGTGTTGTTGGCAATTGTCTCGCTGGTAATCCTGACCTTTGCTGCGGCGAGGTTAGGTTCGTTACCGCTCACGCTGCTGCCAATTGCCGTGGTCTTTTTGGTTTTGTACCCGTACACCAAACGCTTCACCTGGCTCTGTCACCTTTGGCTTGGCATTACCGACGGCGCGGCTGCCGTTGGCGGTTGGATTGCCGTGACGGGCAGTTTTGCCCCCGCCGCCTGGTTGCTGTGGCTGGTCGTGATCTTTTGGATGATCGGGCTGGACGTGATTTACGCCACCCAAGATTTTGATTTCGACAAGCAGAACGGCGTGTTCAGCATCCCGCAACGATTCGGCATTCCAGTCTCGCTCGAGATTGCCAAGGTCTGCCACGCCATCATGTGGGTCTTGTTGATTGCCGTAGGTTTTGCGGTCAATGCCACGTACCCGTATTACATCGCCGTTGCCATCATGGGTGGAATCCTTTTTTACGAGCACCGCATTGTCAAAGCCGATAATCTGGCAAGGGTCAACGAAGCTTTTTTTAATGCTAACTCGTGGCTCGCCCTGACCATGCTGACAGGTGTGATTCTGGACGTTTGGATACGATGAAAACCCTGACGCTCGAGGTACTTGCAGGGCATTACGCGATTCATCGTCTACCACCAAACTCGAGCATCCCAGATTGGGCTTTGAACGCAACAGGTTTCTCGAGTATCACACGAACATCAGACGAACTTTCAATCGTTTGCCAAACCCAGACCCTCGAGTTTGAAGGCGTGAAACAAGATTCAGGTTGGGCGTGTTTGAAATTAATTGGACCATTTGCGTTTGATTTAACAGGCATTCTCTCGAGCATGTTGAATCCACTGCGCGACGCCGAGATTGGAATTTTTGCCATTTCAACATTTGACACCGATTACGTGCTGGTCAAACTCGAGAACCTGGAACGTGCTGTTCTGACGCTCCAGAACGCTGGGCATACCATCAAAAAATAAGACTCGAGAAAAACCCTTCACCCGCTGGGGTTGCCACCAGAAGGCAGGAATTGATTCAATCGGTCTCCTCGAGTTCAATCACACCCTCAACACCTTCAAGCACGTCCCCAGCAAACCGCAAGCGAATCACTGTGGGAAACAACGCGAGGCTCGAGATTTCGGATAGCCTGACCCACTCGGGATAATACTGATTGCTCGAGGCTTCGCGCTCGGTCATTTCGGGGCTTGAGGGATGCAAACTGGGTTCGCCGTCCAACCAACGCGCCATAAAGTAATGCGCCACACGTCTCGAAGCTGGGTTATGACTTTGGTACAACTGCCGCTCGAGGATAAATTTGACGTTGGTTTCTTCTAAGAGTTCCCTGGCGGCGGCGGTTTTGATCGGTTCGCCTGGTTCGACGCTACCGCCAGGAATCACATAATATTCGCCGCGATCTGCCCGAACGCGGCGCATCAAAATGACTTCCAGCCAACCTTGGCGTTCGCGCCAAATAAAGCCTCCCGCTCGGGTTCGGGCTGCCATGCGTTTTTATTTCCCCTGCCATTTTGCACGGCGTCGCTCGAGGAAGGCATTCATGCCCTCTTTTTGGTCAGTGGTGTTAAACAGCATGGCAAATTGTTGACGCTCGAGTTCTAAACCTTTTGAAAGACTCAGCTCGAACGCGGCATTGACACTCTTTTTGGCGGCTTGTACGGCAATCGGTGCTCGAGCCGCGATTTGTTTGGCAAGTTCTAAAGCATTCTCGAGATACGTTTCGCTAGGGACGACTTTTGAGACCAGACCGAGCCGCAATGCTTCGCTGGCATTGAGCATTCTGGCATTCAAAACCATTTCCATCGCCAAACTTTTACCCACCACCCGCGTCAGGCGTTGCGTGCCACCCGCGCCAGGAATAATGCCCAGGTTGATTTCAGGCTGACCGAAACGCGCACTTTCACTGGCGATCATGATGTCGCATGTCATGGCAAGCTCGAGTCCGCCACCAAGTACAAACCCGCTGACCGCCGCAATGAGCGGTTTGGGGAAATTGGCAATGGTTTGCCAGTTTCTGACGCCTGTATCTTGCAAAATGTTGGTTTCGGTTTTACCGCTCATCTCAGAAATATCTGCTCCCGCCGCAAACGCCTTTTCGTTGCCCGTCAACACCACTGCCCGCACGTTCGGGTCACTAGCGAATGCTGTCAGCGCCGTGGCCATCTCGCTCATCACGCTCGAGTTGAGGGCATTTAAGACCTTGGGGCGGTTGAGGCGAATCAGACCAACACCATCGCTTGGTTTTTCAATCAGGATAAGCTCAAAGTCAGCCATAGTATTCCTTTCAGTGCTTCCCCAAAGTTTAACGCATGAGAATGGTTTTGAGATTGACGACTCAACCCGCTTCGATCTCAAACAGCATCTGCGGTCTAAATTCGACCGCATCGCACGCCACAAAATGCAGTTTGATGCCCTGCCAGTTTGATAAAGCCCGAGTTGGATGCACGCCGTGCAAATGCCCGTAGACCACCGCGTCGGGTTTGGCTTGTTCGATCAAATCGGTAAAACCACTCGGGGCAAACACGCCGTTGGTTGGCGGGTAATGCAGCGCAATCACCAGTTTTTTATAGGTTTTATCCTTCAAACTTTGCAAGGTCAATTTAAAACGCTCGAGTTCACGGGCATAAATTTTTTCATCTTCAATCGTGAAATCATCATTGCCAGGACACGTCCAACCCCGTGTGCCACAAATGGCGGTATCACCAATCACGATGCTGTCGTTTTGCAGCGCTTGCATATTGGCTGGCAAAGCGCTGCGGAGTTTTGAAATGCTGGGCCACCAGTAATCATGGTTGCCGCGCAAGATCACTTTGCGCCCTGGCAAATCCGCAATCATTTGCAGATCAGGCATGGCATCCTCGAGCTTCAACGCCCAAGAAATATCGCCCGCCACGATCACCACGTCATCTTCGAGCACCGTTTCGTGCCAACGTTCAAAAAAAAGGTTTGGATGCCCAGACCAATTGCCACCAAAAACGCTCATGGGCTTGGGGTGAACACTCGAGAGATGTGGGTCGGCAATGGCAAAAAGGCGCATGAACAAGCTTTCTCGAGCGAAGCTCGGGGTGAATACGCTATTTTATACCGAAAAAACAGCCTCATCTTGCAATGCTGAGTTTCAAACCAAAACAATTTTTTCAAGAAGGCGTTAAAGTGAACTTGTGAACCCGCTCGAGCGTGCGCTCAACCTAATTTTACCAGTGTGTTGCGCCTTGTGCAGCAGATACCTCGAAGCTGAAATTGGTTTGTGCAAAAATTGTCAGGGAAAACTGGAAGAACCCAAACTTGAAGGCAACATCGTGCATTTGGGAGTGTATCGCGGGCATCTCGAACGGGCGGTGCGAGCCTTAAAATTTGGCAAAAACCGTAATGTCGCCGTGCCGCTCGGAAAACGTTTAGCTCAAGGCATTCAAGAAGCCACCTGGCACGTTGATGCGGTGATACCGATTCCATTGTTTGTATTGCGACAGCAAACACGCGGTTACAACCAAGCTCGAGAATTGGCAAAAAGTCTGGCAACCGCGCTCGACGTCCCAAAACTCGAGGCGTTAAAGCGCGTGAAATCCACCAAACGTCAAGCCAAACTCGGCAAAACCGAACGCTCGAGCAACGTGCGTGAAGCCTTTGAAGTTGTTCAGAATGTTCGTGGTCTCGAGCTTATTCTGGTTGATGACGTTTACACTTCGGGCGCGACTGCCACCGAATGCGCTTTGGTATTGATTGAAGCTGGCGCAAAACGTGTGCGGATTGCGGTGATCTCGAGGGTTTTAGAATCAGATAAAAGATGATTTGATGTTTTTTACGCCCTTCGTTCCACAAGGATTTAAGGCAGCAGCTCAAAATACGGTAAACCTTGAGGTTTGACCAAAGAAAAATGTCTTCTGTCCAACGTCAGAATTTGTTGAATTTTGTAGCGTTCTGCTAGTGCCATGACACTTGCATCAGCAATCCCCAATGGAACATCAGGATAGCGATCCATAATCGCATTTGCCCTCGAAAAATCGAGTGCATCAAAACCAATCAACTCGAGTTCGCCGCGTTCCACACCAGCAAAAAATGCTCGAGTGATGTGTGAGCCAAATTTCTTGGTCACCAAATAATCAATTTCAGCCAGCAAGGTAATCGGCAACAATAAACGCTGATTCAGATACGAGCGTATCGCCTCATGGTGCTCCTCTGATTTGTCCAGCAAAGCAATGACCGCGCCAGTATCAACCAGAATCATTTAATCCTCGAAGTCCTGAAAGAGCAATTCTTCGGCTCGAGAACCCAAATCTGGCTCTCCAGAACTTACAATACCAACCCAACTCGGGATTGGTTTGGCAATCACCGCATCACGAACCGCCTCCAGGACAACCGCTTCAGCCGTGCTGTGCCGCATCGCAGCAAGTCGTTGCACTTGGGCTTCCAATTCTGGCTCGAGCGTTATTCGGATGGTCATATTTCATTTTACACCCTGTTATCAGCTATTCAAACGCTTTCCACCCAAGCTCGAGACTTTGATGCAACGCTGCAAGTGCCATGCCAATCCGCCAACTCGAGCGATCTCGAGCGCCAACAAAATTAGAAATTCCACGAATCTCGAGGCTGGGAATGCCGTGTTTGAGTGCGGCGTGGGCGACTCCTGCGCCTTCCATGCCCTCGCCAATGGCATTGGGGAACAATGCTTCAAGTTCTAAGGCTCGAGCGTCTGAGCCTGTGACCGTCTCGAGAGTCAGTATTGCCCCAAGCTTTGCGTTGGTCTTTTCGGCAAAAATCTGGGCTTGCAACGCGGCTGGGATCGTGTTGAAAATATTTCCGACAAGTTCAAATCCCAGTTCCTCGAGATTCAAAAAAGTGTTGCCATCCATTGCACCCAAAGCGGCATAAATCATTTCGCTAGCGACAACAATATCCCCAATTTTCGCGCCGCCATTGGGATACGCGCCGCCAATACCCACGCTCAGGACCAAATCTGGACGATGCTCGAGAATGCCAAGTTGCGTCTCTAAAGCGGCATTAACCGCACCAATCCCTGAAACCCGCAGCCGCATTCCTGAGAGTTTTGGCAGTTTTTGCGCTTCAAGTTCGGTGGCGACAATCACCAGAATGTCTTTCATAAACTCCCTTTTAACCAATTCTCGAGTACGGCGATTGGTTCGCGCATGAAGAATCTGGAAAAGTGCTTGAAGCGACTCCAACAGGCACTTTCTGGGGCGGGAGAACTCGAGAATTCCAGCCCAAGCTTACGGGCAATCATAGCGGCGCGGGGTGAATGATATGCCTCGGTGACAACAATCACAGATTTTAAGTTTTTCTGCTCGAGAATGGCTTTGGCAAACAACAGGTTTTCAAACGTGCTTGTGGCTTTGGGTTCAAGGATGATTTGTTCGCTCGAGAGTCCAGATCGTAACGCCATTTCGCGCATGGCGCTGGCTTCGTTAGCGCCGTCTTCAACATCGTTCCCACCAGAAACAATCAAAAACTTTGCCAGACCACGCTGCACCAAACTCGCACCATGTTCCACTCGAGCTACCAAACACGGGTTGAAATAATTATTGTAATTCACCCGAGCACCAAGCACAATCACGGCGTCCGATGCTCGAGCATCATCTTTGATTTGGATTGCCAGCCAGACAAAAGCAATGGCATAACTGACGAGCAGCACACCCAAAGTTCCAAGAATCAATTTCGAGATTCGGCGTTTCATTTGGCGAACATAGGGATTAAATAAATAAGCTCGAAGGCTTCGTACCACGCGGCAACCACCAACAAGGTCAAAGCAAACGGCAAGCATTTGAGGTAACTCTGGAAGCTTTGGGCAAAAGATTGCTTGCGCAAAATCCGCACCAAAAATGCGCCCGAACTGGCGGTCACAAAAATATAGGCTTGCAACTCGAGGATAATCGTTGGCACGTGCCACCAAAACGCGGCGGCGTTGGTCACGGGTGCAAGTGCAAAACCGTAAACAAAAAATTGTGCAGTATCAAACAAATACGCGGGAATGGCAAACAAACTGCCTGGAATAAAACTGCCGAACAAAATTCCGGCTCGAGCATTGTTTAAGGCGATTCCAAACGCAAAGTTCACAACACCTGCATCCCGAGCATCAATAATGCCAGTGCGTGCTAACGCACCGCCCAAAAATTCGCCCACAGTTTGCACCAAATCGGGGTAAGCAAAACCCACAGCCGTGCCGAACAAGTACACGCCGTACAGCAAAATATTGGTCAGAATAAACGTGCGTTTATGGATTTTTGCCAGCCTTAAACCCTGCACGAGCCAAGTGCGCCAAATGGTGGGCGCAATGGTCGCATATGCCAACAAAGCCGTCAATGCCAGAAAAATCCACATCCCAACAGGTTGCGATACAAAATCTGGGGTCAGCGAAGTCGTTGCACCCGATTGGATTGAGCGCACCGTAAAACCCGAATTGGTTTTCTCGAGCGTCACCGTCAAAGTTTCATCGCCGTAATCGGAAGTGATCGGATACGAATACGCGCGTAAATTTCTGCCTTGTTGCACCGAACGCAAATTAAAATTGATTCGAGGGTTAGGCGGCACACTCGAGAATTGCAAGGTTTTCTTTAGGGTTGCAATCTGATCTTTTAAGATTGAGTTCAGATCGCTTGAGGGCGTGATGTTGGGTTGAGTGATTTTGGTTTGAAACTTTTTGTTGATCCAGTCTCGCACGGCTTGATCGGCTTGAATATCCACTTCGGGCAGCATTTGCACGCTGATTTCGGT
>JANMUC010000022.1:0-1447 GCA_031391225.1 Deinococcales bacterium | reverse complement strand
GCATAGCCTGGCACGTTATCCACGACTTCGGTTGGACTCGAGACTGAAATCGAGATTTGACTTTCAATGCTAAAATCTGGCGTGACTTTGGGTAAAAAACGCATGGTGATACCCGTGGTGATGTTCAACAAGGTCGTATTGCCGTTTTGAACCACACGAATTGGTCTGGTTTGGGTGGCGTTCAAACGGGCTTCAAGCCCATCAATCGTGACCACTCGAGGTTTAGCCAGGGTTCGTGCCGCACCGTTGGATTTTAGCAGTTGAATCCCAAACTCGAGCGAAATGGGTTGACGGGTGAACGTGCCAGGTCGCACCACACCAGGCGCAAGCGCCCCTTCGGCAAACCGAAAATTAAGACTTAAGAGTTTAGAATAGTCAATGCCCAAAGACTGCGTGACCGAACGGTTGACCTCGAGCACTTCGGCTTCAAACATCACTTGAGGTCGAGGGACGTCAAGCAGTGAAATGGTCTTTTGCAACGTGACCCGATCCTCTGGCGTTAAGCGTGTGATCAACGCCCGTTGCCGCAAATCGACTTTCAAAACCAAATTTGGGTACAAATCCATCAGTAACGTCGCAACTTGTCCAGGGTCGGCGTAGGACAGGTAAAAAATGACGGGCACACGACCATCGTTGCCCTCGAGCACGTTGCTGCTGGGTGGTGTGCCTTTGGCAATGATTAGCGTCTTGCCGTCCACGCTGACGCTGGTGTTAAACGCCCCAGACATTTTGATGCTTAACCCAGCCTCACGTTCAGTCAAAACCCCGCCAATCGAGGCTGGAAGTTCGCTGGGTTCATTCGGTGCCAGTTTGGCATCGGGGATCAAGATGGTGCGTTCGGCATAATCGACCGAATAACGAATTTGGGTTTCGGCTCGAATTAGCAACGCATCACCCCGCACAACCCAAGTCACAGGGTAACTCGAGGCAAACGCCAATGACGACACCAACACAAGGCTGGTGATAAAGCCAAGCCAAACTCGAGATTTGGCGATGGAAAGTATTGAAGCCCCGTGAGAAGTTTGCATGTTGCTGGTCAGTCTGACATGATTTACCAATGCTGACCAGTAGGGTGAACGGTGTGAACCAGTGAATTCTTCAACTCGAGCAGGATTGGTGATCGTAGGTTGCGTACTGGTGGCGCTCGCATTCTTGTTCAGCCGTCCATCCAAAAACATCAACGGTTTAAAGCCAGGTGATGTGGTCTATTTCAGCAAATTCGGACGAGATCACGTGTACGGCAATGTGGTTTACGCCCAGTCGCCACCGGTGGGCGGCAATCATCGTCCGACCTGGCAAAATTGCGGAATTTACAGCACGCCCCTCGAAGACACCTACGCCGTTCATGCCCTCGAGCATGGCGCAGTTTGGTTCACGTACAACCCGAACCTCGAGGAAAAGACCTTAAAACGGCTTTACGCATTGGCGAAAGGTCACACGTATCTGT
>JANMUC010000010.1:0-2666 GCA_031391225.1 Deinococcales bacterium | reverse complement strand
GGCTTGCTGATCGCGGGCATTCTGATTGGCAGCCTTGGCGCATTGGTTGATTCGACGGTGGCTCAAGCCGCCGTGGTGCGCGAGTTAAGCAACCTGAATCCAAAACTCGAGTGGCAAAAACTTTATAAAAGTGGCATGAGCGTCGGTTTTGACCACATTGGCAGTTTGGTTAACACGTTGGTTCTGGCGAATGTTGGCTCGAGTTTGCCTCTTTGGGTCTTGTTCACGCTCGGACAAACCAGTTTTACCCGTGTGATTAACCTCGAGCTGGTCGCCTCCGAAATTGTTCATGCCTTGGTCGGCAGCATCGGTCTGATTCTGGCGGTGCCGCTTGCAACCTTACTTGCCGCATTTGTTTTTCGCGGTGGGCGTCACCCTGGTTCGGATGGGGTTCACAGCCACGCGCAGGTTAGTGTCCCCAAAACCCGAGAGGACGCGCTGCTCGAGGCGTTGCAGCTTCCAGGTGCGGCACAAAAATCTGGCTCGAGGTTGCTCGAGGAATTTAAGCGCGAAAATCCTGACTCTTAATCGCAATCAAGAACACTCGAGCGCGATCAGAATGCCCAAATAATGCCGCTCGAGGATTTCAACCTTGAACCCAGCCTTCTCGAGCAACATTTTGGTTTTTCGGTTTGGATAACAGCCCGTAAAATGCTCCCAAACAGGATTGATCGCATCAGCCAACAATCCCAGAAAAACATTCGGTGGGCGAACATGCTCGAGTGCCAAAAGTTTGCCGCCAGGGCGCAACACACGCCGAATCTCGAGGAATAACCGCTCAGGATCAGGAATCCCGCACAAGCCCAAAGAACTGGTCACGGTGTCAAAACTGGCGTTTTCAAACTCGAGGGTCTGAAAATCTTGCACGCGTAAATCGGTTTTGAAGGCAACATTTTTGGCTTTTTCACGCGCTTTGGTAAGCATGGATTCGCTTAAATCCAAACCCGTCAAGCTCGAGATGTCAGCATAGTGTTTTAGGGTCGCGCCCGTGCCAATTCCAAGCTCGAGCACATTGCCTTTTGCCCTCGAGAAAAGATTTGTTCGCATCTCCTCAAGCGTGTTTGATCGCATCGAATTGTCGTAATTCGAGGCATGAAGCTCGTAAATTTCACGGACTCGTTTTGGGGCTGCCATAATCGCTCCAGCTTAAGAATTCGCTGCAATTGCCTGCTCGAGTGACGCGCCCAATTCTGGGGTGAATGCACCATCGCCGCGCCAATAAATGTTGCCTTGACGGTCTACCAGCAGCACGTAAATCGTGCGATCATGCGGTAAGCCAGCCGTTTTTAGAAACTGAGCACGATCCAAGTACAACGTAATGGTTGCCTCTCGAGCCGTTTTGTCAGGAATCCCCGAGTGCATGATGCCATCAATCAGTCCTCGAAACGGTTTGTTGTCGTTGGTCAGTGTTGGAATCTCGTAAAAATGCAGTTTTGAATTGGCTTTGGTCAGCTTAGCAGCAATCGGAACCCAAGAATTCACCCACGATTGATGGTTGCCAAAAAACACCAACGCCACAATGTTGAATTCACCTTCGAAATCATTCGGAAGCTGGTACTTTCGACCCTCGAGGTTCGAACCTGTGACTTCAGGAAAGCGCACAGGATCAGCAGGATTGATGCGCACATCACCAACGCTGACTTGAATCACACCTCGAGCCACAAACACCGCCCCAACCACCAGTGCGGCGGTGATCAGCCAAATCATCCAGGGTTTCATCTGATCTCGAGACTAGCACAAGCTTAGACGCCCAAACCGTGAATTCGCAGTAAACTCATCACCAAACCCCCCGAGATGAAAGGTCATGATGCCACCGAGTCTATCTTCACTGCCACAAGGGATTTCAAACCTTCAACCGATCATTGTCTCCTCGCCAACCACCCGTTCAGGCACAACCCTTTTGCAACGTTTACTCTGCTCTAGTGACAACGCAATTGTCTACGGCGAGGTCTGCTCGAGCGATCTGGATTTGTATCTGAACTTTTTTATCAACCGCGCCATGATGTACCAGTTCAACCGTGCCAAACTCGACTCGAGTTTGGCGGCGTTCAAGCAGGGCGAGTTCAACGATTGGATTCTGGATTTGATGCCCGACCTTGACGGCTATTTAAGCGCTCTTGGCAACGCCTGTTTTGGCGGCATTGATTACTGCCGTCTTGCTGCCCTCGAGATGAACCGTCCAATCTGGGGCTTCAAATACCCTGGTTGGACGCCTGCGGTTTTAAATGCCTTACGGCAAATGATGCCAGCTTTTAAGTTGATTTACATTCACCGTGATTTGCTGGATTGCGTCAAATCTGAAAAAGCCAGAGGCAACCTTGGGTTACTCGAGGAATTCAAGGGTTACTGCGCGTCTTGGACGAAAAACCTCGAGTTTGTGTTAAAACTCAAAGATCAACCGAACGTCTTGTTGGTCAATTATGCAGACTTGATTGGCAAGCCTGAAACAACCATTCAAACCATCTCAGATTTTTCTGGCGCAACCAACATTCAGCACAGTGTCTTAAACGTCAAAGTCAACACGTTTAAAGATGCCAACTCGAGCCACACGGGTTATGTCGCGCCCGCCGAATTAGCTGCCGATGAACTTGAAATTGTTGAAAGTTTAAGCTCAAGCTTGCGGCAAACTTTATACCGTTAACGGATAAAAATAACTTCGTGCTGCC
>JANMUC010000828.1:0-5236 GCA_031391225.1 Deinococcales bacterium | reverse complement strand
CGCTTCTTGACCCTAAAACGCACACCCCGTATACTCGAGTTCAGATGGTCACTGTTTTAAACCGTAACAACCGCAACGACGACGATAATTGATCGTCGGGGCGTCAGTTTGTCACTGAACCCCGCACCAAACTGTGCGGGTTTTTTTACGTCCTGGAGGTTGTAAATGATGGTATCTCGAGCAATCAAATCAGAATTTCGACGCACTCATTTTTTGGGTTTGCCTCGAGATTGATGCCCCGTGAGCGACGATGCTCACGGGGTTTTTGATTGGTCACTCGAGTTGCAGATTTCTAGTTTTGAAGGAGTTAAAACCATGCGAACACTGGCACAAGATTTAAAACACAACATTGGTCAAACCGTGACGCTCGAGGGTTGGGTGCACTGGCGGCGCGACCTGGGCGGGATTCAATTCGTGATTTTGCGTGATCGCACGGGTTTGGCGCAGTGCGTGCTGGATAAAAAAATTGATGTTCCCATGCCTGAATCCAGCGTGCGCATTACGGGCAAGGTTGTCGAGAATGCCAAAGCACCTGGGGGACTCGAGGTGCAATGCAGCGAGTTCGAGATTATTTCCAAAGCGGTTGAACCCGCGCCGATTGAGGTCAGCAAAGAGGAATGGCGTGCCAACCCTGAAACGTTGCTCGATTACCGTTATGTCAGTTTGCGCGGTATCAAAGAACGCGCCGTCCTGCGGATTCAGGCAGCAATTGTCGAGGGTTTCCGAAAGCAATTGACGCTCGAGGGGTTTACGGAAATTTTTACGCCCAAGATTGTTTCGGCTGGCGCTGAGGGCGGCGCAAGTTTGTTTGAAGTCGATTACTTCGAGAAAAAAGCCTACTTGGCGCAAAGTCCGCAAGTTTACAAACAAATCATGGTCGGCGTGTTCGAGCGGGTGTTTGAATGTGCGCCCGTGTTTCGCGCCGAAGAACACGCAACCTCGAGACACCTCAATGAATATCTTTCACTCGATTTTGAAATGGGCTTTATCGAATCCGAAGAGGACGTGATGCAAACTGAAGAACGCGTTCTCAAAACCATGATGCAGCATATGAGCGAGACGTGCGCCGCAGAACTCGAGATTTTGGGAACCACCGCGCCCATCGTGCCGAACAGTTTTCCAAGAATCGGTTTGATGGAGGCTCGAGCCTTAATCAAGGAAAAATACAATTACGCGGTGGGCGGCAAAGACATTGATCCCGAAGGCGAACGGATTTTGTCGCGCCATTTTCTCGAGACTGAGGGCAGCGATTTTGTTTTTGTCACGCGTTACCCGCAAGATGCGCGACCTTTTTACGCCTACCCAACCGAGGATGGTTTGACCCGCAGTTTTGACTTGCTGTTTAGGGGCATAGAAATCACTTCGGGCGGTCAACGCGTTCATGAGTACGAGATGCTGCTCGAGCGGATGAAAGCCAAAAAAGTCCAATCCGACGGTTTCGGGGCGTATCTCGAGGTGTTTAAGCACGGAATGCCGCCGCACGGTGGTTTGGCGATTGGTGCGGAGCGTTTGACCGCAAAGATTCTGGGCATTCAGAACGTGCGTTACGCCAGAGCGTTCCCACGGGATCGCAACCGTCTGACACCGTAAGGTTCCAACAAAAAGCCACCCCCGAGACTCGGGGGTGGCTTTTCAAATTCAAGTTTTTAAAACTTGATGTTTAAGCCCAAACCAACGCCTGGGTTAAAACCAACGGGATTAAGACCACCTTGAAACTCGAGGTAAATCGAGAGTTCTTTGCTGAGGTTGTAATTTGCGCCCAAGTCAAACGCGGCAACAAAAACGGGCACAAATATTAATTTGCCGTCGGCATAAATGCCAATATATGGGCTGATAGCGTATTTGAAGCCCAGATCAGCCCCAAAAAGAAAGAGTGGGTTCAAGCCGCCAAAAGTCAAACCGGCGGTTGGACCAAGATAAATCAAGGTGTTCTTGTCAAGCTCGAGGTTGAGTACGGGTGAAAGCGTGGCGAAACCAGAAAACGCCGAACCGAAATCGGCGGCGACATCGATGCGCACGCCAACGCCAACGGTTTTGGAAAATTTTAAGAAACTGGGTGTGCGAAGTCCAAGGTTTGCGCCAACAGAAACTTCAGTGCCAAAGGTCAGGGCTGCCCCCAATTTCACGGTAAATTGTTGTGCCGAGGCGAACGAACTCAAACCAATAACGGCGACGAGCAACAGAATCCATTTTTTCATACGTTCCTCCGAAAATCTCAAAGATACCTGTGCTCGAGTATAACAGATGCTTCAGATTCCAAAAAACCTTGCTCTGAACAGCAAAATAAACCCCAAGAATTTCATTTACACATCAAACACGATTCTCGAGCTAAAGTGAAGTCATGAAAGTTTTACTTGCGCTGGTTTTGTGCTGCTCAGGTTTTGCATTGGCTGCCGTCAGTAAAATTGCATCGGGTTTGAATTTTGCAAATCCTGGAGAGACAGCGGTGGTGCGACTCGAGTTTGCCCAAGCTTCGGGCTTGTGGCTCAATTTACGCGCCGATTCGGTCATCACGCTCGAGAATCCGTTTGACAAAAAACCGCTCGAGATTATTATCAAAAAAGGGAAAGCGGCTGCCAAAGACCCTGAGCATTACCTCGAGAGCATCGATCCGCTCGAATTAAAAATACGCGTTCCAAAAACCGCCAAAGCTGGCAATTACGACCTCAAACTCGAGGCGCAAATCTTTGTTTGCGACTCTCAAAGCGAGTTGTGTTTTGTGCAAAACCTTGAAGGCAGCACGGTCTTAAAAGTTGGCGAAATGGGCAAGAACCAAAACGTGCTGGTTTCGCTCGAGAAACCAAAGCGCTAAACTGATTGCATGGATTTTGAAAGCACAATCACCAGTCTTGACGAACTGCTCGCGCTGCACGAGGAAGCTCACTTGGTGGCTCGAAACAAGCAGCACTCGAGTTTGGATGCGCATTGCCAAGAATTTATTGCTGCCTCGCCAATGTTAATGCTCAGTACCTCGAGCGCGACGGGTTTGTGCGATGTCACGCCCAGAGGTGACGCGCCAGGTTTTGTGCGGGTTTTGTCCAACACTGTGCTGGCAATTCCAGAACGAAACGGCAACAACCGCCTGGATTCGGCACGCAACATCCTCGAGAATCCGCAAGTTGGTCTGATCTTTTTGATTCCTGACGTGTTCGAGACACTGCGGGTCAATGGGCGTGCGCGATTGGTGCACGACAAAACCTTGCTCGAGTCTTTTGAGGTGAACGGCAAAATCCCGAAATTTGTGATTGTGGTTGACACCGAAGAGGTTTATCTTCAATGCGGCAAGGCGTTTAAACGCTCCAATCTCTGGCAACCTGAAAGCTGGACGGCTGCCCAAACCCTGACCTCTCGAGGGATCATGCTGGCAGATCATGCAAGCAGTGCTGGCATCGATCACCAAGACATGCAATCCTTGCTCGAGACGGCTTACAAGGATCGTTTGTACTGATTGGTCAGTTGACAATACGTTTGACGGCTGGACGCGAATCGTTGGCGGCAACCATCATGGCGGGTTGAGGCAATTCAAAAGCTGGTACTTGGGCTTTGAATTCTGCACCCACCTCGTCTTTAAACGTGTAAGTACCGTGCATCGTGCCTGGGGTGCTGGAAATCGGCACGCCCGAATGGTACTGAAATGACGCGCCAGGCTCGAGGATCGGTTGTTCGCCAATGACGCCCTCGCCCTCAACCTCCTGGGTTTTGCCCGTGGCATCACGAATAAACCAGTGACGACGTAAGAGTTGTGCGGTCAGGGTTCCAAAATTTTCGATCCGAATAAAGTAAATGTAAAAATACGCGCCCGCCCTCGAGTGACCCGGAGAGTACATGACCTCTACAGTCACGCGAATATCGTGTTTTTCTTTTGATTCACTGCTCACATTCGGAAGTGTAAACGATTACAAGCCTCAATGGAAGAGCAAATTGTAGCAATTTCGCTCGATCTGCTCAAAGTGCTCTGCTGCTGGCACGAACAATCAAACGCGTTGGAATGATGCTGCGGCATTTTGCCACGGTTTCACCGCGAATCAGTGCCATTAAATTATCGACTGCCATTTCCGCCATCTCGCGCACGGGGTGGTAGACGGTGGTCAAACCGCCCGCGATAAAATCTGAGCCAAAAATATCGTCAAAACCAACCAGCGAAATGTCTTCAGGAATCCGCACGGCAAGGTTTACCAGGTCTTGAGCCAGCACCGCCGCCTGCAAATCGGTGGGCGCAAACACCGCCGTCACTGAATCAGCGCCGTTCATCAGCTCGCGCACTTGAAGCGCATCCGAAACCCCATAAACTGGCAATCCCGCTTTTTTTAAAACCTCGAGATACCCAGTGTGACGCAATTCAAAATGCTTGTGACCACTGCCCACACCATCACCAAAATAAGCGACGTGCCGATGCCCAAGCTCGAGCAGGTGCCGCACCGCCAGTTTCGCGCCGCCGACATGGTCAACGTCGCTGTAACCCACGCCAGGTGGGACATCTTGCGTCCAAAGTGCCACCATTGGCACGCGGCTCGGGTCAAGCTCTTGCAATAATCTGTTCGGCGTGCGCGGGTCGGTGCGCACCACAAAACCCTCAACGCGCCTGTCCATGTAACGGTGCATGTCGTCGTCCTCTGGGTTGGTGGGTTGCGGGTAAATCACAAACGAACCTTGTTTGTGCCGCCGAATCGCACCCGTCAAACCCGCCAGCACCGCGCCGTCGAAACTGATCTGAACAATCTCGAGGCTCGACATTTGCAAACCGCTGATTTGCAATGCCATCGAACGCCCAGAGCTGTCGAGTTCGTTCAGCACAATGCCGATCTGCCCACTGCGGCGGTTGCGAAGATTGCTGGCACTGCTGTTTGGCACGTAGCCCAATTTTTTAGCGGCAGCCCTAACTTTGGCGCTGGTGGCGGCACTGGCGCTGTAATCGTTGGCGGTCAGCACCTTGGAAACCGTGCCTGGGGTCACGCCCGCTTCGGCTGCCACATCTTTGATCGTCACAGGTTTGGCGGCATTGGGCTTTATTGGTTTTTTGGCGTTCATCAATCCAAACCTCGAGACTCAGTTTAACGGAATGCGTTCAGGGACTCGAGGGCAACACCGTTCTGGTCAAACATGGCTTGGTTGTCCCAGGCGTTGCCTTCACCGGGTTTCCAACCGATGCCAGGAATCCAGGCGCTTTCCCAGTAAATGATGCCGCGCCCAAGTTGATTTGGGGTACGTGCCACGATGGACATGAGATCGCGCAAGA
>JANMUC010000793.1:0-19542 GCA_031391225.1 Deinococcales bacterium | reverse complement strand
CGCCGCCAAATTCACCAAAGACTTCAAACCCTCGCGGACTGCCAAGGTCTTGGGAATCGCCACCGCAAAAGTATTGTTGGCGGGCGCACGCTCGAGCCAAGAAATATTGTTTAGTTTTAAGTCAAGGGTTTTGACAATCGCGTAAGACTGCGACGCTCGAGACGGTGCGCCCGCAGGAATTTTTTGTCCTTTGAAAAAATTATTGATCGCCGAACCCGTGTATTCGGGGTAAATATCAATTTGCCCTTCAATCAAAGCTTTGCGGGTCACAAAGGTATTGCCCGTCGGAATTTGGGCTTTGACGGTAAAACCGGCGTGCTCGAGCGTCAAGCGCATCATCTGACCAAGCAATTGTCCTTCGGAATCGAGTTTGCTACCGATGGCAACCGTACCTTTTTGTTGCGCGAGTGCAAGGCTGGTAAGGGTCACGGCGAGTAAAAGTCCTAGTGATTGCATTCGTTTTCGGTTCATGGTTTCCTCCTGAGAGATGATAAGAGTGTATTTGGTTTTACCCTACTCAATTGTTAGCTACGATGCTGGATTCCAAAGGGTTCAAATGTTCTACACCCAGCCTATTTTGCTCGAGCAATACGCCAAAGCGCTTCTATTTTGACTTGCGGGTGTGACAAGACCATGATAGGCTTTTTAAGCGATTAATGGGGTTGTGGCGCAGTTGGGAGCGTGCTTGAATCGCACTCAAGAGGTCGAGGGTTCGAATCCCTCCAACTCCACCATAAGGGAAGGCGTAAGGCAAACACCTACGCCTTTTCTTGTAATGTTAAGCTCTTCAAGATACCGAATCCGAGAATCATGACCTTGATCAACTTCCAAATTCTGCTAAAACATTTATTGTCGCTTGGCAAAGAGACTGAGTGGCGTGAGTTCAAGCAAAATAATTCTGAACCTGATTCTGTTGGGGAATACATTTCTGCATTAGCCAATTCGGCTGCCTTGCATAAGCAACCTTTTGGTTATCTGATTTGGGGTGTTAATGACGATACCAAACAAATTGTTGGCACTTCTTTTCAACCTCATAAAGAACGTAAAGGCAACCAGAGTCTCGAGCTTTGGCTACAAATACTGTTGCAACCCAGACCAGATTTTCGGTTCTTTGAATTTGACATAAACGGTCTGCATGTTGTGATGCTCGAAGTTCCTGCGGCTCGAGTTAATCCTGTTCGATTTCAAAACGATGAGTGGATTCGTATTGGTGAAAACAAGAAAAAGTTAAAAGAATTTCCTGAAAAGGAAGGCAACTTGTGGGAACAATTTAAATTCATATCCTTCGAGACAGACATTGCAATGTCAAATTTGAGTGCTGATACGGTGTTAGGGCTTCTGGAGTACCAAGATTTATTTCGACTTCTCAATATTCCATTTCCAAGTGATCGTGACGGTTTGCTGAATCGACTCGAATCTGAAGGTTTAATAATTCGTCAATCTGATACATTTTGTATTACCAACATGGGTGCAATGTTGTTTGCTCGAGATTTGAAAGATTTTCCACGATTGTCTCGCAAAGCATTGCGTATCGTGTTTTATAAGGGTCGAAACAAAGTTCAGACAATACGAGAACGTGGTAGCACGGCTCGAGGATACGCTTGCGATTTTGAAGATGCCGTACAATTCATCAAGCATCAACTGCCTTCCAATGAACAACTGGGGCAGGTATTTCAACTTGAAATTGGCATGTACCCTGAGGTAGCAATTCGAGAATTGTTGGCAAATGCGTTGATTCACCAAGATTTTCAAATTTCTGGAACTGGTCCAATGCTTGAAGTTTATGAAGATCGAATGGAAATTACAAATCCAGGCGCACCTCTGATCGACCCAAATCGATTTCTGGATTTACCTCCACGTTCACGTAACGAACAGATTGCTGCGTTGATGCGCCGCATGAATTTTTGTGAAGAACGCGGAAGTGGCATAGATAAAGTGGTTTTCGAAATCAAATTTTATCAATTACCACCACCAGATTTTCGTGTTTCTGGGGAGAACACCGTTGCTATATTGTTTGCCCCTCGAGAATTAAGCAATATGACACGTGAAGAGAAAATAAGGGCGTGCTATCAACATGCCCGTCTCTTATGGGTCAGTGGTGGTCAACGAATAACCAATACCAGCGTACGTGAGCGGTTTAAAATTGACGAACGAAATTATGCAGCGGCGTGGAAAATTATTCGAGACAGTGTTCAACAAGGTCTGATTAAACCTACCAATCCAAATGGAAAATCCAGAAAAGACGCGAGCTATATTCCGTTTTGGGCATAATATTTATATTGCCTTTATATCATTATGAGTTGAAAATGAACGTCAAAAATTTGTAGAGAATCGTCTTGGACACGGTTTTCTTATATGTCTTCTGTATAATTTAGGAAATTTACTCATTTTTCTTACATCACATTCAAAGCATTAAACGATTTTCTGATGAAATTTTATTTAAGTTATCGAGCCTTGAAGTTCAAATCTATCAACATTTGTTCGCGGAAAACCTCAAGCTCTTCGCGCACCAAAGCCCGCACCATCTCAATCAATTCTGGATTCTGGTGCATAAACTGCTCGAGATTAACAGGTGGTTGAAGCTCAGTTGCCGTAAATCCCGAAATGTTGGCTTGTTGTAAAGGTTGTTCGATGATGGTCAGTTGCTCGAGTTCGGGTTTTTGTTTTTCAAACGCGTAATGGATTAATAATTCAATTTCTTCTGGTTTGGCTTTGACCGGAGTCACAAGTCGCCCAACAATTAGTTGCACGTCGTCGAGCACAAACACATCGCTTGGGTTGGCAATCAGGACTTGAAGCGCGTCGTGATGCCAACGGTACGGATAAACCTGAAATTGGCGCATTTTCTGTTCTGGGATTAAATGTTGCACGCTTTTGTCGGGACGGTCATGCTCGAGATCAAAAACTGGCACGGCTTTTTGTGAATTCTCGAAGGCATCGCGCAGTTTAGAACGGCGCTCCTGAAACGGTCTGACCTGGACGTTTTTGGCAGGAAAGAAACGCTCGAGCGCAACTTCAAATTCGCTCGGCGTGCAGAGCACCAACTTCACGGGGCGTTCAAAAAAATCCTCCAGCTGCGCCTGTTTTTTGGGTTCGGTGGTTAAAACTCGGTAATCGTCCTCGATAAAACCCAAAGGCAGCGCCCTAAACCGTTTGACATCGCCGCGCGTAACCGTCTCGAGCACGCTAGGAGAAATCTTCAGGTCGCTGCTCGAATCGAGAAACTCGAGGTTGGATTGCTCTGCCAGGATTCGGTACAGTTCGGTTTCGTTTAAAACATTGGCTGCCAGCAAAATCTCGCCCAAGCGTTCGCGGGTGTTGCTTTGGGTTAAAAGCGCCGCTTGAAGTTCGTCTTTGGTGACGCGTTTGAGCGCCCGAAGGCGTTGTCCCAGCAACTCTTGTTTGCTGTCTTTGGGAAAGGCTGGAATTGGCAGGCGCAATTCTGGGTAATACAACGCGAGCGCCCAGCGGTAATGCTCGCGCAAGACCTGATGAACGATTACTTTGCAGCCTGTGGTGTTCTCGACGGTTTCGATCAGTTTTGAATCGAGTGGGTAAATAAACCCCACATGCAAGGTGCTATCGCCGCTTCGTTTGAGCGGCAACGCACTCCATTGCTGGGCGTTGTACCCACTGAAAATATGCTTCATTTCCGAAGTCGGCGCGGGACATTTGCGCAAATCGGCGATTGGCAACTCGAGTTCTTCTTGCAACCTAAACAAAATGGCTTGCTCGGTGATATAACCCAGTTCAATCAACGAATCGGCGAGCGGCTCACTGCTGATGGCACTTTTGGTAATGGCTTGTTCAAACTGGGTTTCGTTTAACTCGAGCGATGACAACAGAATCGCTCCTAAGCGCCGATCTCCGATAGGTAAGATGGGCATGTTTTACCTTTCCTCCGATAGAACCAATCACAACGTGATGGTCAAAGTTTAGCACCTTGTCAGTTCATTCGCATGTTTACAACTCAAGATTTGGTGGTGGCGTACAATTGGTTCATGCCAAAATTTGAGTTACTGATTCAGAACGCCCGCGTGATCGACGGTTCGGGTAACCCGTGGTTTTATGCCGATGTTGGCGTGAACGGCGACAAGATCAGCCGCATTGCCTCAAAAATTCCAAAAACCGATGCTCGAGAAACCATTGACGCCACAGGTTTGGTACTCTGTCCTGGTTTTATTGACATTCAAAGCCACAGCATCGTGCCGTTAATGCGTGACGGGCGATGCTTGGGCAAAATCACCCAGGGCGTGACGCTCGAGGTGATGGGTGAAGGTTGGACGCCCGCACCGTTTGGTGGCGAGATTACGCAACCGTTCTCGAGCAGCAGCGTGCTGCCAGAAGAATGGCATGATCGCGCTCGAGGATGGAAGAATTTTAAAGACTGGCTCGAGTTTATGGAAGGCAAAGTCAGCCCCAATGTCGCCTCGTTTCTGGCGGGTGGCACGCTGCGCGAGTACGCCTGCGGAATGCGCATGGGCACAGCCAACGACAGCGAACTCGAGGTCATGCGCCGTGTGATGAGCGATGCCATGCGAGACGGCGCGATGGGCGTGGCTTACGCGCTGATTTACCCGCCAGATGAATTTGCTGGCACCCAAGAAATCATTGAAATCTGCAAAGTCGTCGCCAGTTTTGGTGGGGTGTACATCACCCACATGCGCTCCGAGGGTGATGGTTTGCTCGAGGGTGTGAAAGAGACTTTGGAAATTGCTCGAGAAGCAAATATTCCAGCCGAAATCTATCATCTGAAAGCCAGCGGTGAACGCAACTGGCACAAAATGCCCGAAGTGCTGGCGATGATTCGTGAAGCTCGAGCCTCGGGCGTGGATGTGACCGCCGATATGTACCCTTATCCAGCCAGTGGTACGGGCTTGGATGCGATTCTGCCAACTTGGGTCAGCGCGGAGGGCAAATTCTGGGACAACCTCGAGAATCCAGAAATGACCGCCAAAATTAAAAGTGAAATTCTTGAGGGGCGCGGCGACATGAACACGTCACGACCCGAGATCATCATGCCGATTGGTTTTCGCAAGCCTGAGAATCAAAAATATGTCGGCATGAAATTATCTGAAATTGCCGCTGCCAGGGGGCAAGATTGGGTCGATTGCGTGTTTGATTTGTTACGCAGTGAACATCAACGCATCGGCACGGTCTACTTCACGATGAGCGAAGACAATTTACGTTTACAACTTCTCGAGCCTTGGGTGAAAATTTCTTCTGACGCTGGCGGTCACGACCCAAACACCGCCACCGAAGCCGTTCATCCTCGAGGGTACGGCACTTTCACACGGATGTTACGCAAATACGTCCGTGAAGAGAAAATCCTGAGCCTCGAGGAAGCCATTCGCAAAATGACCTCGAGCGTGGCGCAAAGACTCTCAATACCTGACCGTGGAAGGCTCGAGGTGGGGTGTTACGCGGATTTGGTGTTGTTCAACCCTGAAACTGTTGGCGATCTGGCAACTTTTGAGAAGCCCCATCAACTTTCAGTTGGGATTGAACACGTTTGGGTCAATGGCATACGGGTACTCGAGCACGGGAAACACACTGGGGCGTTGCCAGGACGGTTTGTTCGCGGGGCTGGATTCAAGGGGAATAATTGATTCTCGAGAGTATCGATCAAACCTTTTGCATAAATGAAGAAATCTATGTTGATTCGCATGGGTTCAAGACCATCCTCTCCGACTTGAAAGAAAACTCGAGTTTTACACCAAAAAGTGAATTCCACCTCGCTAGAAGCCCTCACCCGACTCGTACCTCGCCACTCTCTCCCGCAAGCGGGAGAGAGGAAAAGTTCGAGCCACACGTGTAAAAAGCTTAAGCTCCCTTCTCCTGATGTTGGGAGAAGCGCCCAAGCCCGTTAGGTGCTGCTTTAAGGGCAAGAAGGGCTGGGGATGAGGGTAGACAAGCGTTTTGTGTCTTGGGTTGAGAATTAATTGATGGGCTTGACTTGCCTACAGCTTGGGCTTTGTGACCCAGCCTAAATTCTCGAGCTTCAAAACCCGTTAACCTACCAATCGGTAGATTAAATGCCTCGACCTCCAAAACACCAAACCGAAAACACTCGAGCGCGGGCTTTAGACGCGGCAGATAATTTGCTGCACGAGCACGGTTATCTTGGGGTTTCGATGGACTCGATTGCCGATCAAATTGGCATTCGCAAAGCCAGTTTGTACCACCATTTTCCCGAGGGCAAAGACCAGATCATGCTCGAGATTGCGAATAAGCACATTGGACTGAACAAGGACGGTTTTCAAAACGCGTTTGACGCAGGCAACACTGTGCGCGAAAGACTGGAGGCGATAGCAACTTTCGTTTTTCAAAACACGCGTCAAACCCACCGGGTGTTACAAGACACCATGCACTTTTTGCCACTTGAGCATCAGAGAACGCTGGGAGCAGGTTTTTACAATCATATTTTTGGCAAAACCCATCAGGTGTTTGAAATTGGGATCACAACAGGCGAATTGCGTCCGCATGACACCAGATTCAGCACATTTGCATTCCTCAGCTTACTTTCAGAAATGAACGTCGCGCAGCATCAGAAAACTTGGCTAGACTTAGCGTCTCGAGTGACCAATATTTTACTTGGCGGTTTAGAAGCCGACACTAAAAAGGAGAAATTATGAATCAGTTCATTCCAAACTCACCCAGAACCGCCCCTCAACTTCGGGTTTCAAAGGGAAGCCCCGTGTACCTGGAAGGCGACCCCAGCGAGAGTTTGTTCCGTTTAACGGCGGGTATGGCGAGGGTGACCAAGCTCAGCCCGAATGGTCGTACCGTGGTCGTGCGTCACGTGCTGCCAGGAGATTACTTTGGCGAGGAATCTTTAAACGCTCAAAATCATACGGTCGAAGCCCATGCCCTGACCGATTTGACGCTCGAGATGCTCTCCCCTGCCGTGACCGACCCGACCATGCTGATTCAAGTTACCAAAAACCTGTCCGAACAACTCGCGCGGGTCATGAAATTTGAAACGCATTTGCAACTGGGCGAATTACCCGAGCGCATCGCACGGTATTTGCTCGAGTTGATTCGCACGCCACTGTGCGACACCGATGCGCTTGGTCGTCAGAGCCTCAGAATCTCGCAAGAAGTCATCGCGCAGGGTGTGAACGGCACCCGGGAAAGCACGGCAAAAATCTTAAAGCAACTGCGCCAGGCAGGTTTAATCGAGATCGAATACCGACGCACAATCTTGATTGACTTGGCAGGACTCAAGCGATTTGCAGTTGGGCAAACCGAATAAGGCGTTTCAGATTTTGGAGTCTCGAGTATCAGATTGATTTCAGGTTCGGGTGGTTAGACTAAACCCATGAAACCATTCTCGAGGTTGTGGCTTGTCTTGCTTTTGTTGCTTGGCATCAGTGCGGTGTTCGCTTTAAAGCAAGCGACCCCTTTGTACGTCTACTCGAGAGGGATTTTCTTACCGTCTGAGAATCCAGAATTTAATGTTTACAGTTATTCCAATGTGACAAAAGTAGATTTCACGATCAACCGCGTGCTCGACCCCCTGGCGCTTTTGCGCCTCAAACCAAACGAGGGTTACAGCACCCTGAAAATTCCTGAAAACGTCAAAACCGTGGTGGTGCGGCGCGATTCGGTACAACTCGATCAGCGCTACGATCAGGTCAAAATCGGCAAGCTCGAGCCTGGGTTGTACTTGATTGGCTTTTCAAATGGGCAGTCCAAAGGCGTGGGCATTGCGTTGGTCACAGAATTGGGCATGGTCGTGAAACGCAAGGATAGCAAAGTCAATGTTTTAACCGTCAATCGCAGCAAGGGGCATCGCAAAGCCGCCAACGTTTTTGCGATTGAGGGCGCGAAGCAAACGCAGATCAAAACCGACAGCAACGGGCTGGGCAAACTCGAGTTAAACACCGACAAGGGCGGTTTAATTATTGCCAACGCCGGCAACAACTGGGCGCTCTCGAGGTCGTGGTGGCAGAGTTACGGCGTGGAAAAGTACAAACTGACGGGTCAGACAGACCGTCCATTGTATAAACCCGCCGATGCCGTCAGTTTCCGTGGCACACTGCGCGAGGCGAACACGTTAAAACCCGTCAAGCTCGAGAATATTAGCGCAGTGGCATGTTATGACAGCACCGAGTTGTGGCGCGGTAAACCGAGCGTCAACAAATTCGGCACGTTTTCTGGTACATTCACGCTTTCAAAACGCGCCAAGACCAGCGAGTACGACCAATACCGCATTTTGGTCAACCCGAGCAGCGATGCCAGTTGCGGGAACAATGAATTTACGGTGGCGGCATTCAAAGTCGAAGAATACACCAAACCCGATTTCACCGTCAGCCTCGAGAATCCAGAGGTAGCCCTTCAAGGCAACAACGTGAAAATCACCTCGAGCGCCGAGTATTTGTTCGGTGGCGGCTTATCAAATGGCAAAGTCACCGTCACCGTGTCTCGAGCAGAACGTTATCGCCGCGACGACCCGCGTTATGACGACTTTGGTTATTACTGGGGCGAGTGGAGCTACTGGACACCGCGCCAAGCCATCGTGCTCGAGAAAACCACCACCCTTGATGCCAATGGCAAACTCGAGGTCAGTGTGCCACTCGAGCGCGACCCCGACAATGCCGCCGTGCGTTACGAAATCACGACCACGATAGAGGACGAAAACCGCCGCCCTCAAAGCCAAACCTCGAGTCTTATTGCCTACCCCAGCACCGTGCGTGTGGCGGTCAGGTCTAACCGTTATGTGGTCAAAGCTGGCGAGAATTTAGAAGTGGACGTTCGGACAAGGGATTTGATTGGGCAAGAAGTCAATGCCCCAGTCGAATTGACCTTGGTGCGCCGCGATTACTGGTACGACAGCGACCGTTGGACGCCACGCGAGGAAAAGCTCGAGACGCAAACCGTGACCACCAAAAACGGCAATGCAGTCGTGAAATTTAAGACCAGACAGGGCGGTGGCTACAGCGTCATGGCTAAAGCCAAAGACCCACAAAACCATGTTTCATTGGGTGAAGCCTTTGTCTGGGTGACGGAAGACAACCCAAGTTGGTACTGGTGGTACGACAACGGCGGAATGCAAATTAAGTTGGACAAACGCGAGTATGCCGTGGGTGATACCGCCGTGGCGTTCGTCTCGGGCATTAAAAACGGTGCGGATGTTTGGTTGACGCTCGAGGGGAGTGGGATTCAAGCCCAGCGTTTAACCAGGGCAGCAGGCGGCAACGCCCAATGGACGTTTAAGATCACCAAAGACATGCAGCCCAACACCGAACTGAAAGCTGTGTTCTTGCAAAATGGCTCGAGGAATGAGGCTGAGGCAACCGTTAGCGTACCAAAAGTTGAGGATCGTTTGAGCATCGAAATTCTGCCTGCCAAACAAAAGTACGCGGCGGGCGAACAAGGACTTGTTAGCTTTAAAGTGCGCGATGCAAACGGTAAACCCGTGCAAACCGAATTGGGTGTCAGCGTGGTGGATCAGGGTGTGTACTTACTAAAAGAAGACAGCACGCCAAACCCGTTTGAAGTCCTTCACGGCTACCGAAATAATTTGGTCGGCACAATCTCGAGCGAGGATGAACCGCTGTACACCGACGCACCCCAAAACGTGGCTGCGGATTTGGCAAGCCCTGTAGCACAATCAACAATGGCTCGAGAAGCCAAAGCGGAATCCTCGAGCGCACCAGCCGTCAAAGTGCGCAAAGACTTCCGTGATACCGCCGATTGGCGTGCCAGCCTGGTGACCGACGAAAACGGCATGGCAAGCATCACCGTGCCATTCCCAGAAAACCTGACCACCTGGCGCATCACCGCACGGGGACAAACCTTTGAAGCCAAAGCGGGTGAGACTCGAGCCAAGGTGATGGTGACGCAAGATATTATTACGCGACTTTCGCAACCCGCCTTTTTGGTGCGCGGCGACAGTTTTCAGATGCGCGGCATTGTGAATAACAACCGCACCACCGCAACAACAGGCGCGTTTAAGTTTGGGCTGAATGGATTGAACGCCCTTGCGCCGCTCGAGACCAGCCTGACCGTACAACCAGGGCAACGCGGATTCTTTGATACCACCGTGACCGCCAATACGTTCGGCACAGCAAAAATCACCGCCAGTTTTGTCGGAAAAGACGGTGGCGACGCGCTCGAGTTACCACTTGAAATTAAGCCTCGAGGCTTTAAAGATGGACTTGGTTGGGCGGCAGATGCCAAACGCGGCGCAAAGAAATTTAATGTGGCAAATGATGCCAACCTCGAGAGTGCCAGACTCAAAATTGCCCTGACCCCAAGTTTACTGAGTGCCGTCCGACCCGCGCTCGAGCAACTGATTGGCTACCCTTACGGCTGTACCGAACAAACCCTCTCGAGGTTTGTGCCGACACTCTTGGCGCAACAAGCCTTCCCGCGTGACGACCTGCCAGAAATTTTGGATGCTGGAATTGCCAGACTCGAGACGCTGCGCCACCAGGACGGCGGTTGGGGCTTCTGGACTGAAGACCAAAGCACGCTCGAGATGACCAGCCAGGTCGTGCTGGCACTGGCTCGAGCCAAAACGGCAGGTGTAAAATTTGATGGCAATCTTCTGAGTGGCGCGGTAAACTGGTTGCGTCAACGCTTGAACGACTCGGACGGTCAACGTGGCGCTCGAGCCGTAGGCTTTCGTGCGCTTGCCGAGGCTGGTGCGCCGATGGTTGAGCTGATGGACGCATTCGCAGCATTGCGTGACCTCGAGCCTTACCATTACGCGCAACTGGCACTGGCGTATCAAAAGTTGGGACAACTTCAGAATGCCCGCAAGATGATGATTCGCCTTAAGGCATCACGGATCGAAACCGACAGCAACGTTCGTTGGGAACGTCCAAACCGCGAATACCGTTGGTACTATTACTGGGAAGACAACCCAGTCTTGGTGACCGCCGTGGCGCTCGAGGCACTGGCGAAGATTGAACCGACCAGCAAATTGATTCCAAAAACCATCAATTATTTGTTGCAAAACCGTCGCGGATACTGGTGGGTTTCCACCCAAGATACCGCCGCCACCGTAATCGCGGCACTCGCGCTGCCAAAGCCAAAAACCTCGAGCCAGACCGTGCGCGTGATCTTAAACGGACAAGAAATTGCCCAGAAAACCATTGACGAAAAAGGCGCGACCCTCGAGCTAGACCCGAAACTCAACAAAGGCGAAAACACGCTGGAAGTCAAAGGCGATCTAAACTATGCCGCCAGCCTCGAGTACGTGCGCGAACCCGAACGCCTGACCGCCGAAAACACGGGCATCAGCGTCGTGCCAACCTATTACAAACTCGAGAAACGCTGGAACGAAAACGCCAAAAACTGGGATTTTATTCCGCAACCCTTGATTAAAGACGGCGTGGCGCAAGCGGTCAATGTTGGCGACATGATTGCAGTCAATATTCGTATCAAACCCGAATCGGGCAGTATGCGCCACCTGCAAGTGATTCAACCCGTGCCAGCCGGTTTTAGTGCCGTCAAAGAAAACGGTTGGGAGATCTACCCAGGTCGCGCCGTCGAAATGCGCCCTTACTGGCGTTGGTGGTACTGGTACTCTGGGCGCGAACTGTACCAAGACCGTGTGGAACTGTACGCCGATACGTTCGGCGGCGAACAAGAATTTAACGTGATCTTACGCGCTCAAACTCCAGGCACGTTCACGGCGCTGCCAACCACCGCCGAACTTATGTACGATCCGAGCGTTCGCGGACGCTCGAGTGCGGCGACGTTCACGATTAAAGAGTGAGTTGAAAAATTGTAGCTCGAGTTTTAAAGACTCGAGCTTCTTTTCATTTGATACGTCGGGCGCTAGCACTTATACACATAATTCATTGCAAAATTCTTCGCTCCAGACACAAAAATCAGCAATTATTCTACCCTCATCCCCAACCCTTCTCCCAACATCAGGAGAAGGGAGTTTGATGCTTTTACACGTGTGGCTCGAAATTTTTGTCCTTCTCCCGCTTGCGGGAGAGGGTGGCGAGGAACGAGCCGGGTGAGGGCTTCAGGCGAGTGATGGTTTGACTATTTACGTGTAACATAGGGTTTTTAGTTTTCTCGAGGTGCGGGAACTACTAGCACCCGACGTTTGATATTGATCTATGCTCGTAAGCACCATCACACTCGAGCATCCTGATTCGGTCTAGGCTTTTAACCATGAGTGATCTGCGCGACGATAAAATTGTCCAAGCCATTGGCAAGGCAATGACGGGTTTCAACGGCATGTTCGGCATGGGCAACCGCCACGTCGAACGGGTCGAAATGACCATCCCAGCCAAAGAACCCGAAAACGATCCTGAAACCTCGGTTTTTGCAGATGCACTCGAGAAACTCAAGCTCGAGGCTGGAGATGAAAAACCAAAAGTCAGAGCCAAGAAACGCTATTTTTTCACTTGAAGGCTCGAGTTTTCGGATTGATATTATTCTACGCGTTTTAAAGGCAAATTCAAATACGTGCATTGGCGTATGTTGTTCTTAAAACTTGGTGGTACGCTCCTCGAGACTGCATTTAGTCTCGGTTTTGTCATGGTTTTGTGTTTGAATCCTATCAGCTCGAGATCGCGGAGGTTTAGGTGCAAAATGAATTTTTTGGAATCGGGAAGTACCTGCTCGCGCATCGTCGTCAATGGTTTTGGGGCATTTTTTTTGTACTGATTTCGGTTGGGGCTAGCTTGGCGGGTCCACCGTTAATTGTTGGTCGGGCGGTGGATGCTTTGCGGGCGGGTACGGCGACCACTGGTTTGATCGTGCAATATGCGCTGCTGATTTTACTGACCGCGCTGATCTCGAACGCGGCAACTTTTATGATGCGGCGTTTTTTGGTGGTTGCCAGCCGCCAAATTTCTTACGAGGTACGGCGCGATATTTTTGCAAACCTGACCAAACAAGATCAAGGTTATTTTCACAACAACCGCACGGGCGACCTGATGAACCGTTTGACGGGTGATTTAAACACGGTGCAGGAAATGCTCGGCTTTGGAATTTCTCAAGGCTCGAGCACTTTTTTAACCATGATTATCAGCCTGAGCTTGATGTTTGCGCTGTCACCGACTTTGGGTTTGGTGACGCTGTGCGTGTTTCCGATCATTGCGACCATTTTGTTTTTTGTGATCAAAACCATTGGTAAGCGCCACGTTGCGGTGCAAGAACAGGCGTCGGTCATTTCGGCAAAAGCCCAAGAAAATTTTTCTGGCATTCGGGTGGTCAAAGGCTACGCCATCGAAGACCGTGAAATTAACGAGTACAAAACCATGAACCTCGAGTATCGCCGTCGGGTGATTCGGTTGGCAATGATCGAAGGACCACTCTGGGCGTTTGTTGGTTTGTTGATGAATTTTGTGTTTATTGCGGTGCTCTTGATCGGCTCGAGACAACTGATTACCGCTGATGCTAACGCGCGTTTTGCTGGTTTAACCATTGGTCAGTTTGTACAATTCACGACGTATTTGTTTAACTTGCAGTGGCCCATGCTGGCAGTCGGCGTGATGGCAAGTTTGATTCAACGCGGAGCCTCGAGTTGGCAGCGTTTGCAACAGATTCTCGAGGTGCAACCTGCGATTCGGGATTCTGAACGCACCGACAGCAGCATCAAAACGGTGGCGGGTAATATACGTTTTGAAAACCTCAGCTTGAGTGCGGACAACCGCACGTTACTGAACAACATCAACCTCAGCATTCCAAAAGGGCAGACGCTGGGCATTACGGGGCGCACGGGCGCGGGTAAAACCTTGCTGGCGTCACTGGTCGGGCGGATGCAAGACCCCAGCAGTGGACGGGTACTGGTGGACGGTCATGACGTGCGCGATATTCCAGTTTCGGTGCTGCGCAGCCACATTGGTTACGTGCCTCAAGAACCATTTTTGTTCAGCGACACGATCGCCGAAAACATTGCCTTTGGTTTGAATGAAAGTACCCAGGTCGAACACGCCAACAAACCCGATTTTGCCACGATCAAATGGGCGGCAAACGTGGCAGGCTTGGCGAAAGATGTCGAAGATTTCCCAGCCCAGTACGACACCATGTTAGGCGAGCGCGGCGTGACACTCTCGGGTGGGCAACGGCAACGCACGGCACTGGCTCGAGCGGTGGCGCGAAAACCAGAGATTCTGATTCTGGATGACAGCATGAGCGCGGTGGACACCGAAACCGAATCGAGAATTCTGAACGAATTGAAAACCGTGCTCGAGGATCGAACTGTGTTGCTGATCGGACACCGCGTCAGCACTCTGCGTTACGCGGATCACATCATCGTGCTCGAGAACGGACGGATTTTTGAACAGGGCACGCACGACCAACTGATTGCGCTGGGCGGCGTTTATGCCGAGATGGAACGCAAGCAGGGGCTTGAAAACGTACTCGAGGTCGATGAAGAACCAAGCACTGTTTTGAAACTTGGGGTGAACTGATGCGCGAAGAGGATGCTTTCAAAAAACAATTTGATTGGGAATTGACCAAGCGTATTTTGGTCTATTTAAAACCGTACTTTTGGGTGGCGGTTGGCGGCGTGGTTTTGTCATTCTTGATCGCCGTTGCCAGCCAGACCTTCCCGAGACTTTTAAAAACCGCAATTGACCAGTACCTTGCCCCAGCCGCAGGCTCGAGCTTTAGCGCCTTGTCCGTGGATGCGCGGTTACAGGGCGTGGCAACGATTGCGTTGTTTATTTTGGGTGTGGCATTCCTCGAGTTTGTCACTCGTTACGCCTTTCAATTTACGCTTTCTTGGCTTGGGCAAAATGTCTTGTTTGACGTGCGTGCCGACCTTTTTAGCAAATTACAACGCCTGCCCTTGGCGTACTTTGACAAAAATCCTGTCGGGCGTCTGATTACCCGAGTCACCAGCGATGTTGATGCGATCAATCAATTTATCACCAACGGTTTGCTGACCTTGATCACCTCGATTTTTGTCGTGGCAGCCGTGCTGTTCAATATGTTCAGCCTCAATTGGCAATTGGGTTTGATTGCCACGGCAACCGTACCGATCTTGTTTTTCTCGGCGCGTTTCTTTCAAACCAAATTCCGCGATTCCTACCGCGACCTGCGTATCAAACAAGCGATTGTCAACACTAGCCTGAACGAGAACATTACCGGCATGGGCACGGTTCAGCTTTTTAACCGCGAAGCCCGCAACCGCCGCGATTTCAACAACCTCAACTCGAGTTTTCTGCGAGCCAATTTGACCACCGTTCACTGGTTTAGTTTTTACTTTCCAGTGGTCGGTTTAATCTCGAGCATGGCGCTGGCGTTGGTGATCTGGTACGGCGGCGGTCAAGTCATTCAAAACATTGTGACCATTGGTACGCTGGTGGCGTTCACGCGTTACGTCGGTAACTTCTGGCAACCATTGCAAGATTTGAGCGATGTGATCAACAACCTGCAAGCCGCAATGGCATCCAGTGAACGCATTTTCGGCATCCTCGATGAACCAGAATCGGTGGCAGACAAACCAAACGCGAAAATTTTTGAGACTGGCTTTAAAGGCGATGTCGAATTCAAAGACGTTTGGTTCAGTTACAAACCCGTCGGCGAGGAAGTTTTGCCCACCGATTGGGTTTTGCGCGGCATTAACTTTAGGGTCAAACCAGGCGAAAGCGTGGCGTTTGTCGGTGCGACGGGCGCAGGCAAAACCAGTGTCATCAGTTTGATCTCGAGATTCTACGACGTGCAAAAAGGTCAAGTTTTGGTGGATGGCGAAGATGTCCGCGATTTGGCACAACGCAACCTTCGCAAGCACGTTGGCGTGGTCTTGCAAGACGTGTTCTTGTTCGCTGGCACGATTGAGTCAAACTTGCGCATGAACGACCCAGAAATCCCGATTGAGCGCATCGTCCAAGCCTGCAAATACGTTGGCGTTCACGAATTTATTACCAGCCTGCCAAACGGCTATCAAACCGAAGTCCGCGAACGCGGCGCGACCCTTTCGACTGGGCAAAAACAGCTTCTGGCATTCGCCAGGGCTTTAATTCAAAACCCAGATATTCTCTTGGTGCTCGACGAAGCCACCGCGAATGTGGATACCGAATCTGAGCTGCAAATTCAGGATGCCCTGGCAAAAGTCATGCACGGACGCACCAGCATTATCATTGCGCACCGTTTAAGCACCATCAAAAATTGCAACCGCATTATTGTCATGCGCAAAGGCAAAATTGTCGAAGAGGGCAGCCATGAGGAGTTGCTCGAGAAGGGCGGGTATTACAACACACTGTACAGGTTGCAATACGCCGATCAGGAAATGACGGTTTAGTCCGTGGCATGTCAGTAAAACTCGAGCATCATTTTTCAACGAGGGAAGCATGAACACCACCGATTTTACCGAAGCCAACCGTGCCGCGTGGAACGAAACCGCACCAATCCATGCCACGCAAAATCTCAAAGATTTGCTCGAGAATTTCAAAGTGCCTGGCTATTCGTGTTTGCACAAACCCTTTGAGGTTGAACGCCTGCAAGCCTTGAAACTCGAGGGGAAATCGGTGGCGCAATTGTGTTGCAACAATGGACGCGAATTGATTTCAGTTAAGAATTTGTTTAATGCTGGGCGCTGCGTGGGGTTTGACATCAGCGACGAATTTATTGAGCAAGCACAAGCTCTGAACACAGCCGCAAATCAAGATGTCGAGTTTGTTCGAGCCAATGTGCTTGAGATTCCTGAAACGTTTTCGGCTCAATTTGATCTGGTGTACATCACGATTGGCGCATTGGGTTGGTTGCCGAATTTACAGGTTTTTTTACAGACCATCTCGAGATTGTTAAAACCTGGCGGCAATGTCCTGATTTACGAAATGCACCCAATGCTTGATATGTTCGACTCCGACGACAACAACAAACAGAACCCGCTCGAGTTAAAGCATTCGTACTTTAAAACGACGCCTTACATTGAAACGGGTGGTTTGGATTATTACGGCGGCAAAAGTTACGAATCCAAAACCATGTATTGGTTTCATTACAAACTCTCTGATTTGATTGGCGGTTTGATTCAAAACGGTTTGCAGATCACAGCCTTTGACGAGTTCGATTTTGATATTTCAAATACGTTTGCGCACTTTGAAATGCTCGAGATCAAACCACCGATGTGTTACATTCTCGAGGCTCAAAAAGCATGATCGAATTTACTCCCAAATTACTTTTAGTTTTGGCAAGTGCGTCGTATACGCTTGAATGTTGACATCGGAACTGACCAGCGCAAGGTTTTCATGCAATGCCTGGGCAATCAAAGCGCGGTCAAATGGGTCACGGTGCAATTGCCCTGGACGATCTGCGCGGTCAATCAATGGCACTGCTTTCAACTCGAGGGCATGGGCGCTGCTGAACGGCAAATCTCGCATTTGATACTCGAGAATGCGTTCATGGTATTCGTTTAGAAATTCGGTTATCTCAGTCCAGTTGCCAAGTTGATGTTTGATTTGCATTTCCCAGGCGTTGATGCTCGAGGCATAGATGTGAGAGTTGGGGCGACTGAGCAACTCAAAGGTTTTTTGTGGAATCAATTTTGGACTGAAGTCGAGCCAGTGTAAAACGTGGGTATCGAGTAAATACGAACTCAAAACCAATCCTCGAGTTCTGTGTCTGTTAGCGGGCGTGTGGCTTCATGGATTTCTTGGGCGCTGAGTTCGCGGTTGTGAAGTCCAAACTTGCGGCGTTTGGATTGATTGGCGGGACTGAGTTTGGCAACTGGTTTGCCGTGTTTGGTGATCGTGATTTCTTCACCAGCGTTGACCCGTTCGATCAAGGCTGAAAGATGGGTTTTGGCTTCGTTTAAACTGATAGTCATAAACACCTCGAATAATCTGGTTGATTCTAAATGAATTCAACCAGATTTTCAAGACAGTATTTATATTTAGAGGTAAAAACCAAAACGAAATTGTCGATTACAAGCCAACTTGGCACGCAGAATTCCTCAAGATTGGCGCAAAAATCCGTAATGTTTTGGACGCTCGAGCTTTGGCAATTCATCATATTGGATCAAACAGCGTCCAAAGCTGACAGCCAAAAATCTAATTGACATTCAAATCATAGTTGCGAAACCGAGGAAGAGGTTCTGAAAGCCGCACTCAAAAGTGCTGATTTTATCGGTTGCCCTGAAATTTCAGAGTCTACCCTGATAGTTTACTTAAACGTCGCCAAGTTGATATTGATCTTGTAAGCACAATCGCTGTCCGCTTCGGTGCGCAGCAAAAACTTTAAGCTGCCGCTCGAGTCAACCGGGTTTTTAGAAAAGTCGAAGTAATACACCATCGTTCCGCTCCAAGTGCCTCGAGCGCCAGTGCTTGCCGCCCAATCGTCCAAGAAATTAATTCGGTAGGGCGCAACAATTTTACTGTTGTTATCGAGCACGCCGACTTGGTACGCGTCGCGCAGGGTGTCTTTCTCGAGTCCTTCAAGTTTCATGAACACCCGCAAGTGATTGTCTGGCAAACGACTGCGGGCAATCTCAAGGGCGCTGGCAGCGGTCAAGGTTTTAAAGTTGTCTCGAGCCTCCAAGGCGGCGGCTTTGATAAAATCACTTTGCCCCGCAACGGCAATGGCGGTTGGGCGGCTGCCGAGCGTGGCGTAACTCGTGGGCTTGCTGACCCAGTCGCTCACGCATTTGGCATCACCGTTGTATGCCTCAACAATGTTTCCAGCTTCAAACACGCCGCTTTTGACGTTTAAACTCAGGCTGCTCGAGGTTGGCACGTCAGGACCTCGGCGGTAGACACCGTCTACGATGGCTTTGGCGGCGCTTTCGTCAAGTTTTGGCAGCCAAGCGAAGGCGCTTCCTGCGAGGCTGAGGATCAGGCATATAGAGGGTCCGAAAATGATTGTTGATCGTTGCATCTTGTCTCCTTTTACGGTCTGGCTCGAGTGTATTGAATTGGGTCACTGTACATTCTTGAATTTCGTGAAGACGCGTTTATTTGATAAACACAACCTGGCAGTTTCGACCGAGCGCCGCGATTTTCCCCGCGTCACTGGCGGAAACCATCACGTAATCCCTGAACACAGAATTTTGAACGCCGTCGGCTGGCACGGCTTTGATCGCTTTGACAGTCAGGGGTTGAACGTTGGCAGCCAGAAAGCTGAGGGCTTGGTCTGGCGAGGTTGCAAACGAGGCAATGCCCGTTTCACCCACCAAGCTGGAATCGACACCCTGAATTGCGTTGGGGTCGGGCCAGACCTTTTGATTGCTGGGATTGACAATCGCCGGGCTTTCGCTGGGCGTCAACGGCGGGTTTAAGCCTCGAGCGTCCACCAGAATCGCACAACCCAACGCCGTGCGCTCCGAACCTATAATCGCACCAGTGGAGGGTTTGCTGATTTCCGCACCCGTGCTTTGGTTTGAACCCGAGCCGATGGGTGATTTTTCTTGTCCCTGGCTTGGCGTGGATGGGGTGCTGGGCTTGTCGCCAGAGCCGAGTGAAGGCGTGGTGCTCGAGGGTTTGGTGGGCACCCCACCCGAACCTGGCGAAGAAGTTGACGTGCCTGAGCCTGTGGGGGCGCTATCACGACCGCCTGCCGTACTGCTCGAGCCTGAACCAGCAGGTCCCGAATCTTTACTGCTCGAGCTTCCGGTGCCCGAACCCG
>JANMUC010000728.1:0-1501 GCA_031391225.1 Deinococcales bacterium | reverse complement strand
TTTTCGTCACCTTGCAGGGCGAGCGTGGCACTTTCGTTTGTCGGCAGCCCAATCTCCTCATCGAAAGCATTGGTGTGAAGGCTCTGTGTGCCGCCCAGAACGGCTGCCAGGGCTTGATAGGCGGTTCTGACCATGTTGACTTCAGGTTGTTGCGCCGTCAGGGTACTGCCGCCCGTCTGCGTGTGAAAACGTAGCATCCAAGATTTCTCGAGTTTGGCTTGAAATTCGTGTCGCATCATGTTCGCCCACATGCGCCGTGCCGCCCGAAACTTTGCGGCTTCCTCGAGAATGTCGTTGTGACTGGCGAAAAAAAAGCTTAAACGCGGCGCAAATTCGTCTAGGTTTAAACCTCGCTCGAGGGCGGCTTTGACGTAAGCCCTGGCGTTGGAAAGTGTGAAGGCAATTTCTTGGGCGGCGGTGCTGCCCGCCTCGCGGATGTGATAGCCGCTGATGCTGATCGTGTTCCATTTGGGAATGTGTTGGGTGCAAAACTCGAAGACATCGGTAATCAGGCGCATAGATTGCTTGGGCGGATAAATATAAGTCCCTCGAGCAATATATTCTTTTAAAATATCGTTTTGCACCGTGCCGCCAATTTGGTCAAACCCCACGCCCTGCTCTTCGGCAACCAGTGCGTACAATGCCAGTAACATCATGGCTGGCGCGTTGATGGTCATGCTGGTGGTAACCTTCTCGAGCGGGATTTCGTGAAACAACGCCCGCATGTCATCCAGGGTTGCAATGCTCACGCCGACGCGTCCGACCTCGCCCAAACTGAGGGCATCGTCGGGGTCTAAACCGAGTTGGGTGGGCAGATCAAACGCCACCGAAAGCCCCGTTGTGCCTTGCTCGAGCAGGTACTTGTAACGCTTGTTGGATTCTTCGGCGCTACCAAAACCCGCGTATTGGCGCATCGTCCAAGCCCTGGATTTATACATGTCCGTGTGAATGCCACGGGTAAAAGGGTACTGTCCAGCCTGCTCGAGGGTTGAATTGCTCATGATTTTTAAATTATAGGCGTTTGACTGCGCACTTCAAGCTCGAGCCTGTTAAACTCGAGGTATTCAAAGCCTGGAGGCGCAATCATGTTTGAACTTTCAACGCTCGAGAAAATTGTATTCGTCTTGATCGCTGGTGTGTTTGGTTCGTGGGCAGCCACGTATTTCTACCGTATTTTTAAAGCCATCACGCGTGGGCAAGCCGATCCCGATGACCGGTTTGATAATATCGTCTCTCGGGTTGGCGCGGCGCTGTGGACGACTTTAACGCAGCAACGCGTGTTTAAAGACCGAATTGTGGTCAGTGCCTTGCACAGTTTTATTTTCTTTGGTTTTACTTTTTATTTGCTGGTGAATTTGATCGATGCTTTAGAGGCGTTTTTTGGTTTGGACGTGAACTCGAGCAACTGGGCTGGAGCGCTGTATAACCTGAGCGCGGATTTGTTGACGGGCGCAATTTTATTTGGGGTTATCAGTTTGTGGATCAGACGGTTTTTTACGGC
>JANMUC010000719.1:0-2217 GCA_031391225.1 Deinococcales bacterium | reverse complement strand
AACCGCTCGACGCTGAAGCCGCCGGTTGGGCTGCGAAAACCGCCGCCAAAATGGGTTATTTGCGTCTGCAACGCAACCTCAAGCAAGAGGCAATCCCTTATTTGATTGATTCCTTGCGTTGGAAAGAAGACCCTCAAGTTCGGGCGCTTCTGGTACGTGCACAAAAATAAATTGATTTTTCAGCTTTTTGCTTTTTGGTGCCGTCATAGGGTTCTATGACGGCAAATTTTTTGGTTTTGATACCGAATTGCGCAAACAACCATGCTTTATCGACTGTTCCCTCGACCAACGGGAGTGGCAATAGTACGCACTGAACGAGGTAACGGAGTATTGCCGTTCCTTGCGTATGAGCCAATCGAAATCTCGAGCTTCAAGACCACTGAAGTTTATGGGATAAGAATGAAAGACAAAATCGCGCTTTCAGGATAGGGTAAACCATGCAAAGGATTTTGAAATTGATATTCGCAATTTTGGTTTTCGCAAGCTTGGCAGTTGCCCTTAAATCAGGCGATACAAAATGGGTTTTTGCCTCGAGTGCCACGAATTCTCCGACGCTAGGTTTGGACGGCACCATTTATTTTGGTGGAACAGACCAAAAGTTTTACGCCCTGTCCTCGAGCGGCAAACTCGAGTGGAAGTACGATGTCGGCGGCATTGTCAAATCGAGCGCCAGCATTGGTCCTGACGGCACACTGTACTTCGGGTCGTATAACAAATCTTTTTATGCCTTGACGCGCCAAGGCAAACTGAAATGGAGCTTTGCCTCGGGTGGGGATATTTACTCGAGTCCGGCGCTTTCCGAAGACGGCACGGTGTACTTTGGCAACAGCAATGGTTTGTTGTACGCCCTGGATGCCCAGGGGCAGCAAAAATGGCAGTTGAGACTGGGTAAATCTATTTTTTCTTCGCCTGCCATCGCCAGTGACGGCACGATTTACATTGGAGCGCACGATAAAGCCTTGCACGCCATCAGTCCAGAGGGTATTGAACGTTGGAAATTCCAGACCGATAGCTTTTTGTTTTCTTCACCCGCCATCGGTTCGGACGGCGCGATTTACATTGGCTCGAGCGACTCGTATCTGTACGCCATCAATGCTGATGGCACAGAACGTTGGAAGTACAAAACTGGTTTTTACGTGCTTTCCAGCCCAGTGATTGCCAGCGACGGCACAATCTACGTCGGGTCGCACGATAAAAAACTGCACGCCATCAACCCTGACGGATCAACGCGTTGGACCTTTCAAACCGATGGTTTTGTCTCCTCGGTGCCAGCGTTAGCGGCGGACGGTACAATTTATTTTGGTTCGTTCGACAATTATTTTTACGCCCTCAACTCGAGCGGACAACTGCTTTGGAAGAAAAACCTGAAAAACCGTATCGATGCCTCGCCTTTGATTGCCAAAGACGGCACGGTTTATGTTTCTGACCAAAGCGGTACCATAACCGCGATCAGCGGTACTTCGGGTTGGGCAATTGCACCCTGGGGGAGGTTTAAAGGCAGCACCTTGGGTCTTGGGCGGGCACTCAGTACGTCACAATCCCAAAGCTTATTTGACAGCGAAGCCGCCCCTTTGGCGGCGGCGATCACCCCCCAGGTTGTCACCTCGAGTTCGCTGAATTCTCCGGCAAATACCAGCGCTCTGGCATCCAAAGCAATTTTTGTCTCTGGCACGATCATGTTGCCCGTGCGCGAATTGGCGGGGCTGGTCGGCGCTCGAGTCACCAAATTTGTGGCTGGAACGGCAACCATTGAACGCCAAGGGTCCGTGATTAACCTCAGCCTTGGCAAAGAGGGTCCTGGCTACCGCGCACCGATTTTGTACAACACCAAAATGTACGTTCCGCTTCGTGCTTTAAATGGTTTAAAGGGCGTCAGCATTGCTTGGAATGGTGCTGGTAAAAGCGTCTTGGTAAACGTCGAGGGTCAACTCACCGAGAGCCTCTTCGAGGCTGACGATGCGCGCCCCAAGCACGTTTCGGAGCGCGTCGTGCAGACGCTGCAGCTTGGGTGTCATTGTTCAGGTGATCGTCGGAGCGCGCGTCAGCGTGCGATTGTCCGGGAAAGCATCAGCGACCGATTGTCGGAGCAAGCATTAGCGAGCGATCGTATTGGTGCGCTTGATCTTGTTCTGCAACTGCACGAGGCCGTAGAGCAGCGCTTCGGCCGTCGGCGGACAGCCGGGAACGTATACGTCGACCGGCACGATGCGGTCGCAG
>JANMUC010000714.1:0-1306 GCA_031391225.1 Deinococcales bacterium | reverse complement strand
GGCAACCTACAGCGTGCCAGCCAACTTTGACCCTGCAACAAGCATTACAAACATCGCCACCGTGAGCAGCCCAACCGCCGATCCACAACCCGCCAACAACAGCTCGAGCACCACTGCAAACAGCAACTCGAGCGCGGATTTGAGCCTGAGCAAAACCGTGGACAACCCAGCGCCAACCGTTGGGCAAAACGTGGTTTACACCATCACGCTGACCAATGCGGGTCCAAGCGATGCCACTGGCGTTGCGGTATCAGAGCAATTGCCAGCAGGTTTAACGTTTGTCTCGAGCAACCCTGCAACAGGCGAATTCAACGCGGGAACCTGGACGGTAGGCACATTGCCAGTTGGCAGTACGACCCTCGCGCTCACCGCCAGAGTCGATGTCCCAGGCGCTCTCACCAATACCGCCCAAATCTCAGCCTCGAGCACCCCAGACCCTGACAGCACCCCAGGCGATGGAAGCGGCGATGATGCCGCCAGCGTCAGCCTGAACGCGCAAGTCCCAGACCTCAGCATCAGCAAAACCCACACTGGAGATTTCACTCGAGGCTCGAATGGGGTTTACACGCTGCAAGTGAAGAATATTGGTTCTTCAGGCACGAATGACCGTGTGACCGTGACCGATGCGCTGCCAGTTGGTTTGATTCCGACCAGCGTGGCTGGAACGGGTTGGGCGTGCACGGTCAGCGGGCAAAATGTTGAATGCAGCCGCAGCGATGTGCTGGCTGCAAGTGCCACCTACCCAGATATTCAAATTGCCGTCAACGTTTCGCAGAATATTGGCAACAGTGTGACCAACACCGCCAGCGTCGCGGGTGGGGGGGAACTGAATACCTTTAACTCGAGCGATTCCGACCCAACCACCATTGTCTCGAGCAGTGACCTGAGCATTGTCAAAACTGCACCTACCAGCATCGTGCCAGGTTTGACAGCCATCTTTACAATCAAAGTTTCAAACGCAGGCTCGAGTGACGCCAAGAACGTATTGGTGGCTGATCCAACGCCAGCAGGACTCAGCTTTGTCGCCAACACTGGCGATTGCGGCACCGCCTTCGATTGCGATTTGAACATCGTTCCAGCCGGCACGAGCCGAACCATTACTGCCACCTACAGCGTTCCAGCCAATTACACTGGCTCGAGTTTGACCAATGCCGCCACCGTTTCCTCGAGCACGCCAGACCCAGTCACGACCAACAACACCAGCACTGTGACCGTAGCTGTTGTGCCCTCGAGCGACCTCGGGATAGTCAAGACCTCCCCCGCCAGCATTACGCCAGGTTTGGACGCTGAATACACGATCACGATC
>JANMUC010000703.1:0-1988 GCA_031391225.1 Deinococcales bacterium | reverse complement strand
CAGCGCCCCTACAGCGCTCTTTTACGATGGATTTTACGTTTTGGATTGGGTTTAAGAGGTGTTTATTGCCCAAAAAAACAAATTTCTTGAATTCGTCAACAGAGTCTGACCATAAAACGCACCTGACAGGCATGGTCGCCGTGCGTACCGATAGTACGTGATGTGCGATATCCATGACATCAAAATACTCGAGCGTTGGGTATCATAAACTATGACTTCAGAACTCACCGAATTTATCGTTCGAGCCAAAGCCAACACTTGGAATGGGAACGCTCGAGCCAGTCTGTCCTACCGACCTGGCTCTCGAGATTTGCAGTACCACGAAGAAAATTTGTCTTACTTGGACAGTTATTTTGGCAGTAGCGATTTTTTAGGGCAAGAAGTTGTTTGGCAAGATGGCAAACCGATCTGGGCGATGAATTACCACGGTCAAATCTTGCAACCCGAACTGTATGACGGCGCTCGAGCAGGAATCACCAGTCAAGAAGGTCGTGGTCGGGTGTACGCCTTGCAAACGTTCCTAGGCGATCACGAATTTAAGCTTGAGCATTCGATGTTTCGCGTGAAAACTACAGGTGAACCCTCGAGTTTTTCGGGCAGGGAATGGCATGAGGTGAGCGGGGTTGTGGTGTATTCGTTTGATTTTCATGGTGGAACGATTTCAGGCTGAATCTCGAGGGTTGAATGCCAACTGCTTGGGGTTTGTTTACGCTGATTGAATACGTGAAAGACGGTACGCAGGGCGCACCCTACAAAAGGTCATTTTTTGAATCTCGAGTGACTATAATCCGCTCTGGCTGACGGGTATTTGCTAATCGCTCCCGCCTCACTTAAACTCGAGTTCACATGGGCGTTGATTTAAACCGTTTACTCTCGAGCCAATCGCTTTCCGAATCCGACGCGCAAGCCTTGATGTTTGCGCAACTGAACGGCGAATTAACATCAATTCAGATGGCGGCGGTCTTGACGGCGCTTAAGGTGCGCGGCGAAACGGTTGCCGAAATCACTGGGTTTGCCAAAGCCATGCGCGAACGTGCGGTGCGGGTGCATGTGAAACCCGGGGTTTTGGTGGACACCTGCGGCGCGGGTGGTTCGGGCGTTTCGGTCTTTAACATTTCGACGGCGGCGGCGTTTGTGGTGGCTGCCAGCGGCTTGCGGGTGGCAAAACACGGCAATCGCACGGCAACGCGCAAGTCGGGCAGCGCCGATTTATTTGAAGCCATCGGCGTCAAGCTCGAGATGACCCCAGAGCGACTTGCGCAGGCGATTGATACGGTTGGGATTGCGTTTTTGTTCGCTCGGAATCATCATCCTGCGATGCGGGTGGTTGCCCCAGTCCGTGCCGAATTGGGCGTGCCAACAGTCTTTAACATTCTTGGTCCACTGACCAATCCTGCTGGGGCGACACATCAATTGTTGGGCGTGCCAAGACCTGCGTTGTTGCGCCCAATGGCAGAAGTTTTACGGGATTTGGGCACGACGGGCGCAATGCTGGTGCATGGCGTCGCACCCGACGGCAGTCGTTACGATGACATCAGCGTGGCGGGCACAACCAGCGTTAGTGAACTCAGAAACGGTGAAATTCTCGAGTACAACCTCGAGCCTGAAGAGTTGGGACTGATGCGGTACGCCCCAGAATTGTTGTTGGGTGGTACGGCTGCCGAGAACGCGGTGACGGTACGGGCGGTATTGGGTGGCGGCGGCACGGCTGCGCAACGCGATGCGGTGGCGGCGAACGCAGCTGGAGCCATCTACACGGCGGGCGGCGCAGTGACACTCAAGGATGCGGTTATTCAAGCGCTCGAGATTTTGCAATCTGGGGCAGCGTTAACGAAGCTCGAGGCGTATGTGAAATTTTCTCGGGAATCCTAAATGGCGGCAACGGTGTTGCTGGTCGAGGACGAACTGGCAGTGCGTGAGGCATTGAGTTTTCATCTCGAACACGCGGGTTTTACGGTGCGGGCAACTGCCAGTGCCCTGCAAGCTTG